>JBIOZO010000179.1:0-2382 GCA_044871215.1 Gaiellaceae bacterium
GATTGGGACGCCACCGCGTACGAACGGCTCTCCCAGCCGATCGCCCAGATGGGCAGGGACGTGCTCTCCCGCCTGGAGCTCGACGGCCACGAGACGGTGCTCGACGCGGGCTGCGGCACCGGCAAGGTCACGGCTGCCCTCCTCGAGCGCCTGCCGAACGGGCACGTGATCGCCGTGGACGCCGCACCGTCGATGGTCGAGGAGGCCAGGAAGAGCCTGCCCGCCGCAGTCGACGTGCGCCAGGCGGACCTGCTGGACCTGAAGCTCGAGGCGCCCGTCGACGCGATCCTCTCCACCGCGACGTTCCACTGGATCGCCGACCACGACCGCCTGTTCGCGAATCTCCGCGACGCGCTCAAGCCCGGCGGCCGGCTCGTCGCCCAGTGCGGCGGCAGGGGCAACGTCGCGGCGGTGAAGAGCGCGGGCCTCGCCGTCGCCGGCCGCCGCCCGTTCGCCGAGCACCTGTCCGACTGGCCCGGCGACTGGCGCTTCGCCTCGCCCGGGGAGACCGAGGCGCGCCTGCTCAAGCTTGGCTTCACCGACGTCTGGTGCTGGCGCAGCGAGCTCACGGTGGAGCCCGAAGACGCCTTCGGCTACCTCGGCGCGATCTGCTGCGGCTCCTTCCTCGAGCGCCTCCCCGAGGACCTGCACGAGACGTTCGTCGAGCAGGTCCTGGCCGAGCTGCCCGAGCCCGTCGTGCTCGCGTACGTGCGCCTGAACATCCTCGCGCGCCGCCCGCTCTAGACTCACGAAACAGCCCGCCGCGCGGTGCCGCGCGGCCGTTCGCGCTGCCTATGTCGCTGCGACCGCTCCTCTCGCACCTCGATCGCCACCCCGACGCCGAACGGCTCTCGGAGCCGGGCGTGCGCGCGTTCGTGTCGCAGTCGCTGCGGCCGTACCTGATCGCCGCGGTGGCCGATCGCGACACGCGGCGGCCCACGGTCGTCGTCGCCGGTGACGACCGCCAGGCGCGCGACCTGGCCGCCGACCTGCGCGCGTGGCTCCAGCCCCGGCCGGTGCGCTTCTACCCGAGCCGCGGCGTCGCCTACGAGTCGCACCTGTCGCCGCCCGCGCACCTGGTCGGCCTGCGGATCGCGGCGCTGGATGCGGTGCTGGACCGCAGCCCGAGCGAAGAGGCTCCGGTCGTCGTGGTCTCCGCCGTCGCGCTGAGCGAGAAGGTGCCCGACCCCAAGCTGCGCCCGCACGGGTTCGTGCTCAGGGTCGGCGAGCTGCTCGACATCGAGGAGACCGCCACCGACCTGGTGGCGGCCGGCTACGAGCGCGTCGACCAGGTCGACGATCGCGGCCAGTTCGCCGTCCGCGGCGGCCTGCTCGACATCTTCCCGGCCACCGAGGAGCGCGCCGTCCGCGTCGACCTCTTCGACGACGAGATCGAATCGCTGCGGTGGTTCTCCACCTTCACCCAGCGCTCGCTGGGCGATGCCGAGCACGTCGAGATCGCGCCCGCCGCCGAGCTCGCGCCCGAGCACCGCGAGCTGGCTGAGATCGCCGCGCTCGAGGAGGCCGACAAGCGGCCCGACATCGCCGAGCTGCTACCCGTCGAGGACTTCCGCGAGCTGCTCGGCCTGCTGCCCGCCGAGGCGGACATCACGATCGCCGCCGACGAGGACGTCGAGCCAGCGCTCAAGGACCACTGGGAGGACGTCTGCGCGGCCTTCCACGACGAGGACGCGCACCAGCTCTACGTCAAGCCGCAGGCGATCCACGACGCGATCGCCGCCCGGACCCCGCTCAGGCTGTCGAGCATCTCGGCCGACCAGCCGCTCGAGTTCCGCGCCTCGGCGGCCGAGTTCGCCGCCCGCTCACTCAGGGAGGCCGAGCCCGAGCTCGAGAAGCTCGTGCGCTCCGGCTACGCGACGGTCGTCACGTGGCCCGACCGCGGTCAGGGCGAGCGAGCCGCCTACAACCTGGCGAGACTCCGAGCCGCGTGGGACCCCAGCTCCCAGGGACTGATCTTCCAGCACGCGCGGCTCAGAGACGGCTTCGTCGCGCCCGGCCTGAAGCTTGCGGCGATCCCCGAGCACCGCCTGATCCACCGGCGCGTCCAGCAGCAGCGCCCCACGCAACGGGGACGCGGGCTCCTCAGAGGCTTCGCCGACCTGCGCACCGGCGACATCGTCGTCCACGAGGACCACGGGATCGCCCGCTTCGCCGGCTTCGACACGAAGACCGTCGCGGGGGTCACGCGCGACTACCTCAACCTCGATTATGCGGGCACCGACAAGGTCTTCCTCCCGGTCGACCAGCTCGCGAAGATCTCGCGCTACGTCGGCGCCGACGGCGCGCACCCGCCGCTGTCCAAGCTCGGCGGCACGCGCTGGGAGACGATCAAGGCCCGCGCCCGCCGCGCCGCCCAGGAGC
>JBIOZO010000180.1:0-9107 GCA_044871215.1 Gaiellaceae bacterium
GACAAGGGCGGCAGGCCCGATGCGGAGGAGGCTGCGCGGCGACTGGGCGTACGGACCGAGCTCCGGGGCCACGTGACGCAGGACGAGCTGGCCGCGCTCTACCGCGGCGCCGCGTGCCTCGTCTTCCCGAGCCGCTACGAGGGCTTCGGCCTGCCGGTGCTGGAGGCGATGGCTTCGGGCACGCCGGTCGTCGCGACCACCGCCGGCGCGCTGCCCGAGGTGGCGGGCGACGCGGCCGTGCTCGTCGAGCCCGGAAATGCGGTCGCCCTGGCCGGGGGGATCGAGCGCGCGATCGCCGACCGCGAGCGCCTGCGTGTCGCAGGGCTCGCGCGCGCCGCTCGCTACTCCTGGGCCGAGACCGCGCGTCTGACGCTCGAGGTCTACCGGGAGCTCCTGTGACCGTCGCCGCCGTCGTGATCTGGACGCCGGGCGACCCGGACCCGCAACCGTGCCTCGACTCGCTCGCGCCCCAGGTCGGCGAGCTCGTGGTCACGGTCAACCCTGGCGGCTCGCCCTCGACGAACGGCGCGCGCACGATCGAGAACGAGCGGACGCTCGGCTTCGGCGCCAACATCAACCGCGGCGTCGCCGCGACGGCCGCGCCGTACATCCTCGCGTCGAACCCCGACATCGAGGTCACGGCCGGCGCGATCGACACGCTGGTCGCTTTCGCCGAGGCGCATCCGCGCGCCGGGATCGTCGCGCCGCAGCTCCGCTACCCGGATGGACGCTGGCAGTCGTCGCGCCGCAGCTTTCCGACCGTCCGCGGCACGCTCGTGCGCCGCACGCCCCTGCGCCGGGTGCTGCACCCCGAGGAGCGCCAGCGCCGTCATTACCTGCTCGACGAGCGGCCGACCGAGCCGGCCGAGTCGGACTGGTTCCTCGGCGCATTCCTGCTGCTGCGGCGGACCATGCTCGAGGAGCTCGGCGGGCTTGACGAGGGCTACCACCTGTACGGCGAGGACATCGACCTCGCCTACCGCGCCCGCCAGGCCGGCTGGGAGCGCTGGTACGTGCCCGAGGCGGTCGTGATCCACCACCACCAGGCCCAGACCGACCGGCGCTTCTTCACCCGGCGGACGATCTGGCACTGGCGCAGCATCCTCCGCTTCGTGCGCAAGCACCCGGAAAGCCTGCGCGCGCTCTCTAAGTAGGCTTGCCGCAGTGAGCGCCGGCGACGATCCCGCGCGAAGCGGCGTCAACGTCGTCGGGTTCTTCCGCGCCGAGTTCGGCCAGGGGGAGGCGGCGCGTCGAGTCCTCGCCGCGCTGCGCGAGGCCGGGGTGCCGTTCTCGACGATCACGTACGAGCGCGTCCCTCACCGGCAGGAGCACCCGTTCGAGACGGACGGCGAGGCGCGCTACCCCGCGAACATCCTCTGCCTGAACGCCGAGCACCTGCTCCAGTTCGTGCAGGACGGCGGCGCCCCGCTGCTGCGGCGGCGCTCCTCGGCAGGGCTCTGGTTCTGGGAGGGAAGCACGCTGCCGAGGGAGCTGCGCCCCGCGCTCGACCTCGTGGACGAGATCTGGGTCGCGAGCGACTTCGTCGGCCGAACGCTGTCCGGCGAGACCTCGAAGCCGGTGCTCACGTTCCCACTGCCGGTGCTGGTGCCGGAGCGCCCGCCGCTAACGCGCGCCGACGTCGGCCTACCGGAGGACGCGTTCGTCTTCCTGTTCGTGTTCGACTTCTTCAGCACGCTCGAGCGGAAGAACCCGCTCGGCCTCGTCGAGGCGTTCACACGCGCGTTCCCCGAGCCCGGCCGCGCACTGCTCTATCTGAAGAGCATCAACGGCGACCGTGCGCCGGGAGACCTGAATCGCGTGCAGGAGGCGATCCGCGGCCGGCGCGACATCGTCCTCTCCGACGGCTATCTGGAGGGCGATCGGCTGACCGCCCTAACGGCGCTCTCGGACTGCTACGTCTCGCTCCACCGCAGCGAGGGCTTCGGCCTGACGATCGCGGAGGCGATGGCGTTCGGCAAGCCCGCGATCGCGACCGGTTACTCGGGAAACCTCGCCTTCATGGACGACGAGACGGCGTATCTCGTCCCGTATTCGCTCACCTCGCTCGAGCACGCCGTCGGGCCCTACCCCGCCGGGACGGTGTGGGCCGACCCCGACCTGGAGGCCGCCGCGTCCGTCCTGCGCGAAGTGTTCGAGCGGCCCGGCGCGGCGCGCGAGCGGGGCGAGGCGGGCCAGGCCGCGGTGGCCGAGCGGCAGTCCGTCGCGCGGGCGGCGGAGTTCGTCTCGGCTCGCATCCCGGAGCTGCAGCGGGCCGCGCGCGAGCGCGCGAATCGCGAGACCCCGGGCAGCCGCGCCGTGGGTTTCCTCACCGAGGGCCCGAGCACGCCCTGGGATGCTCCGTCCCGCACCGGTTGGATCGGCGCCTTGTACCGGCGCGCGCTGCGGCGGCTGCTACGGCCGTACCTGATCCGGCAGCGCGAGCTCGAGACCCTGCTCGCAACCGGTCTCGAGCACGTCGAGCGGTCGCTGGAGAGCGTCCGCGAGGTGCAGAAGCGGCTCGTGCAGTCGGAGGAGCGGTTGAGCGCCCAGGTCGAGACGTTCGAGGCCGAGCTCTACGCCGGGCCGTACATGGCCGCCGAGGCGGAAACCGCGCACGGGAGCGCCTACGCCAGCTTCGAGGACGTGTTCCGCGGCTCGGAGGACCGGGTGCGCGAGTTGCTAGAACCGTACGTGGCGCTGTTGCGGGATCAAGCGCCGGTGCTCGACATCGGCTGCGGCCGGGGGGAGCTGCTCGCGCTGCTTCGCGAGGCCGGCGTCGCGGCGCGCGGCGTGGACGCCGACGAGGGCATGGTGGAACGCGCTCGGAGTCGAGGCCTGGAGGCCGAGCTCGGCGACGGCATCCGGGCTCTGGCGGCGAAGCCGGAGCAAAGCCTCGGCGCGGTCACGGCCATCCACGTCGTCGAGCACCTGCCGCACCGGGAGCTGGAGAGCCTTTACGAGGAGGCGCACAAGGCCCTTCGCCCGGGCGGCCTGCTCGTCTTCGAGACGATCAACCCGCACTCGCTGTCGGCGTTCAAGACCTTCTGGGTCGACCCGACGCACCGCGCGCCCGTCTACCCGGAGGTGGCGCGCGCGCTCGCGCTGATCCACGGCTTCGCCTCGGCCGAGATCATCTACCCGCGCGGCAGCGGCAACGCAGAGGCCGACCGCCGCCACGCCACCGAGTACGCCCTGGTCGCCCGCGCCTAGCGAGACGGCTCGTAGCGGACGTCCTCGATCCTGATTCCAAGGTCGCGGTTGTCCGGCCGCTTGAGGACGACGGCGGGATTGGCCGTCGGGCTGATCGTGAACTGCACGGAGCAGACGCCGTGTTTGGAGACGAGCGGGACGCTGAAGGGCACGTGGAAGTGCCGAGGGGGGACGACGATCTTCCCGATCACGCGACCGCGGGTGCGGGCCACCACCGTCTGGGGCTTCGGCTGGAGGTCCGGGTCGCCGGTCAGGCGCATGCTCAGCCGCCCGCCGGGGCAGTCGCTAGCTGTCCAACCCGCCACCGGCCCCGACCACCCGTCGGGGTAGATGCCGCTCATGCTCCCGATCACCCGCACCTTGCCGTTGACCCGGTAGAGCTGCATGCCCGCGCCGGCGTCGATCGCGAGCTGCTTTCCGTCAAGGAACTGCGACGTGTCCGTCAGGACGTACTTCGCCGTCAGGGGCGTGGCGCCGGCAACGAGCAGCATGCCGCTCTTCGCATCGGGCACGACGGTCGCCTGCGGGAGGCTGTCGACCACACCGGCGAAGTTGTAGACGGGGCCGATCGAGCGGTTGAAGAACTCGTTCTGCCAGAGCGTCTGCGGCGGCCGTGCATTCGTGAACAGGAACGTCACCGGGCCCTTCCCGCCCACCGCGCGGTCGACCCAGTCGTTCTGGAGCTGGATCCCGCCGTTCAGCGACGACGTGCCCGAGCCGGTGATGAAGAAGTTCGCCTGCCGGTTGAGGACGGCGAGGAAGAGCAGCACGAGCAGCGGCGCCGCGAGGGCGAAGCGCGCGGGCAACACGACCCAGGCCGCTGCGACGGCGACGGCCGCCACGACGATGATCGGCGTCACCCAGTGAAGCGGGATCCCGCGATGGAGCTGCGGGCCCCAGAACGCGAGCAGGCCGAAGGAGTCGGTGACGGCGTTGCCGTTGAAGAAGTGCGTCACCGGCACGAGCCCGGTCAGAGCCGCGGCGACCGCCCCGCCGACGATCGCGGCGAGCCGCAACCGGCCCGCAAGGCGCCCGACCCACACGACCAGGGCGATCAGGAGCAGCGGCATGACGTAGAAGTCGTTCCGCTCCTCGAGACGATGGCTGTAGGGACTCGAGGCGAAGGCCGCGACGACGAGGAGAATCCAGAACGACGCCGCGAGCGCCGCCGCGGCGAAGGCCCGCAGCGCCGGCGTGCCGACATCGCGACGGCACGCGGCAACCAGCACGACGATCAAGGCGGCAAGCGGCAGCACGCCCGTGACGATGTCGAGCTCGGCGAGGTGGTACAGGAACCACTTGGCCACGCCGCCGACCGTGTAGTTCACGTCGCCGAGGACCGAGTAGCTCTTCAGCAGCGACGCCCTGACCGTCTGGCCGCGCACGACGATCTCGACCAGCACGTAGAGCACCGCGCCCGCGAGCAGCAGCGCCCAGGTCAGCCAGTACGAGCGCACGCGGGCCACGAACGCTCGGCGCCGGTCCTGCGCGACCCAGGTCTCGGCCGCGATCATCAGCGCCAGTGCCGTCAGCAACGCAGGCGCGAGTGCGACCGCCTGCGAGCGGGTCTCGTAGACCACGAGCAGCACGGCCAGTACGCCAACCTGGTTGAGGATCGTGGGGCGCTCGAGCATCAGCACCAGCAGGTAGACCCAGAGCAGGAAGAGTGGGTAGAAGGCGTTCTCGGTCATGATCGTCCCGGCCAACAGCAAATCCGGGATTGCCACCGCCAGCGCCGCCGCGAGCAGCGCCGGCCAGGGCGCGACGAGCCTCCGCGCGATCAGGTATGCCGGGACGGCCGCGAGGGACATCAGCAGCGCGTTGATCGCCTTCACCGCGGAGTAGGCGTGCGGGATCGAGTCGAAGAGCGCGTACGCCGGCGAAACGAGCGCCGGATAGACGGGACCGATGGCGTAGAGCCCGGGCACGTCCCGCAACGCGAAATGGCCGGTGGTGCCGAGACTCTTGGCGAGCTCCGAGTAGAGCAGCTCGTCCTGGAAGATGAACGGCGCCGCTACCTCCCGCGCGAGCAGGTAGCGAGCGACGGTCGACACGCCGACCATCACCACCAGCCAGGCCCAGACGGGCACCGCGAGCACGCCGGAGCGCGCGCGTTCCCAGCTCAATCCGCGCCGCGCGGCGGCTTGGTGCGTCTCCGCCAAGCGTCCCGCTAGCGCTCGGGCTCCTGCTCGAGCGCCTCCTCGCGGAGCCGGTTCTCGAGCAGGGCCAGCCGCTGGGCCAGCGCCAGGTTCTTCGCCGCGAGCTCCGAGATGACCGTCGAGTAGTGCAGCAGTACGAGCAGGATGAAGAAGGCGGCCATCACGAACAGGGCCGAGGGCGGGTAGTTGATCCCGACGACGTCGGAGACTTTCACCAGCGCCCCGCGCCAGAGCGCGAAGACGAGCAGGACGATGCCGGTCAGCAGCCAGAGCAGGGCGTACCGCTCCTGCAGCCGGCGGCTGCGGATCAGCTCGATGATCACGAGCAGCAGCAGGCCGGCCGCAATCGCGGCGGCGATCGAGACTCGAAGCGGGATCATCGGTCCTCCACTGTCTTGGGGTAGCGGCGGAAGAGGCTGACGAAGAGCGCGAGCATGATCCGGATCACGAAGTAGGTGCCGCGGATCGAGGTCACCGACGAGCGGCCCGCCGCACGCTGGCGCATGCTGACTGGCACCTCGACGATCCGCAGCCCGTGCCGGGCGGCGAGCACGTTCGACTCGACCTCAGGGAAGTCGTGCGGGTACTCGCGCGCGAAGAGCTCGATCCCGTGCCGGTTGACCGCCCGGAAGCCGGAGGTCGGGTCGGTGATCTTCAGCTTGGCGAGCATGCGCGCTACGGCCGAGAACATGACCATGCCCATCCGCCGCCCCGGCGTCGAGCGATAGTCACCGACGCCGGCGAAGCGCGTGCCGATCACCATGTCGGCCTCGCCGCGCGCGAGCGGCTCGAGCAGCTTGTGCGCTTCCGCCGCGTCGTGCTGGCCGTCCGAGTCGATCTGCATCGCGACGTCAAAGCCATGGTCGCGCGCGTACTGGTAGCCGGTCTGCATCGCCCCGCCGATGCCGAGATTGAACGGCAGGTGGACGATCGAGACGCCGGCGCGCACCGCGATCTCGGCGGTGCCGTCGGTCGAGTGGTCGTTGATCACGACGATGTGCAGCTCGGGGTCGGCCACGCGGATCTCCGCGAGCACCTGGCCCAGCGAGCCCTCTTCGTTGTAGGCCGGCACGATCACGAGCGTCCGGACGCGGCGGGGCCTGTCGCCGGCAGGCGTTTCCTGCATGGTGCCGGGACTCGTTGCCATTGAGGCGATGAGCTTAACGACGACCCCGTTAGGAAGGAGTTAGCGCCCGTTAGCCTGTCCCCGCCGTGTCCCAGCGCCGCTCGATCCTGCTGCTCTGCGACGAGCACCGCAGCCACGCTGCGAACGTGCTCCAGCACGTGGCGGCGCTGGCGACGATGTCCGAGCACGACGTCCAACGCTTCAATCCGATCGACCGTCCGGACGCCGCCGAGCGACTCGACCTGGACGAGTTCGACGCGGTTGCGATCCACTACTCGATAGCCGTTTGGAGCGCGCGCTACCTGTCGGAGGGCCTGGCGCGCAAGCTGGCCGCCTACCGCGGGTTGAAGGTGCAGTTCATCCAGGACGAGTACCGACGCGTGGACCAGGTGACCGCAACCATCCGGCGGATCGGAACGGACGTGCTGTTCACCTGCGTCCCGGAACCGGCTGCAAGCGAGCTCTACGACTCTCGCCTTCCGGGCGTGCTGCGCATCACGACCCTGCCCGGGTATGTCCCGGACGAGCTGGTCGGGCGGGACACGCCGCCGCTCGCCGAACGTCCACTCGACGTCGGCTACCGCGCACGCGAGCTGCCGTTCTGGCTCGGCCGGCTCGGACGGGAGAAGGTCGAGATCGCGCGTGAGTTCCTCGCGCGCGCCGGGGAGTACGGCCTGCGCTGCGACATCTCTTCGCGCGAAGAAGACCGCATCTACGGCGAGGCCTGGAACCGCTTCGTCGCCTCCTGCCGCGCCACGCTCGGGACCGAGAGCGGGTCGTCGATCGTCGACTTCGACGGGAGTCTCGAGGAGCAGGGGAAGGACTACGTCGCACGCCACCCCGAGGTCGACCGGGAGCAGGTCGAGCGGGAGCTCACCGGCCTGTA
This sequence comes from Gaiellaceae bacterium, assembly GCA_044871215.1. Taxonomy (GTDB): domain Bacteria; phylum Actinomycetota; class Thermoleophilia; order Gaiellales; family Gaiellaceae; genus AC-32. Next base: position 7,382 of record JBIOZO010000180.1, read on the forward strand.
CGAGGGCAACGTCGTGATCGCGACCGCGTCGCCGCGCCTGTTCGAGGCGGCCGCCCTACGCACGGCGATGATCCTCTTCCGCGGGCACTACTCGGGCGTCGTCGATCCCTGGACGCACTACCTGCCGCTCGAGAAGGACTTCTCGAACCTGCCCGCGGTCGTCGACAAGCTGCGCGACACCGGCTCCCTGCAGGAGCTGACCGACCGCGCCTACGACGACCTGATCGCTTCCGGCCGCTACTCGCTGCGGGCGCTGGTCGAGCAATTCGACGAGGTGGTCGCCGAGCGCGCGTCCTCCCGGGCGTCGGGCTCGAAGCGCGCTTACCGGCGCGCCGTGTGGCGGCGACGGATCCCCACCTGGCGTCAGCCGTCGAAGGCGCGCCGGTACGTAGGAAGGATCGCCAGCCCCTTCGTCGGCTCGGCCCTCGTCGTGAAGGACACGGCGCTGCGCAGGGTCGCGCTCGCGGGCCTCTCGAGCCCGCGCGGCCTCGGGCGGGACCTCTGGCGGCTGACGGCTCTCCGCTACGGCGTCCGCCGCGGCAGCTTCCACGTTCGGCCCGAGCTCGACCGGGACGGCGTGCTCCTGCTCTCGTCGCGGGTGGGGCCGGCTCCCGCGGGCGCCCGTGCCTCCCTCGCCGGCACCGCCCTGGCAAACGGTGCGGTGAACGAGATCGTCTGGAACCACAGTCGCCTCGCCGTCTCGGCGGGCCTCGGTGGCGGCTCGCTGCTCGCGATACCGGTGGGGCATCACGGAGTGGACGGTGCGCACAGCTTCGAGGCGTTGACTTCCCTCGCGAAGCGGAAGCCCGAGCCCGTCGTCGCGGCGCTCGAGCCGCTGCTGCGTGAGCCGGTCGCCGAGCCTGCGCCGCAGGTCGGCGTCGAGGCCTGAGCGTACGCTTGGTTACGTGGCGGTCGGCGAAGGCACGCTCGGCGAAGCGGTCGACGGAGTCGTCGTTCCGCCCGACCCGGCGCCTCTGGCGCGGCAGACCCTCGCCTACGGGCTGAGCGGCCTGATCGTCCCGCTCGTCGGGATGATCACGCTGCCGATCTTCGCGCGGGTCTTCACCCCCAGCCAGTACGGCCTGATCGAGCTGGGCACGACGACGATGACCGTCGCGCTCTCGATCACCGACGCCGGGCTCACGGCCGCCGCCCTGCGGAGCTTCTACGACTACACCGCCGACCAGGAGCCGCAGCGCCGCAGCGTGATGCTGACGGGCCTGCTGGCGACCTCGGCCCTGGCGATCGTGGTCGCGCTGCTCTTGATCGTCTTCCGCGAGAACCTGTCCCGCTGGATCTTCGGCACGCCGGACGAGGGAACGGTTTTGATCGCGGTCGCCTGCTCGATGCTGGCGCTGAACACCTGGCGCTTCGTGGGCGAGATCATGCGCGTGCGCTTCCAGGCGTTCAGCTACCTGACGATGAGCATCCTCGCTGCGGCGGTGACGACCACCCTCGGGGTCGTGGGCGTGCTCGCCCTCGACTGGCGCGTGAACGGCGTCTTCTTCGCAGCCGTGGTTGGGAACAGCATCGCGGCGGCCTACGGACTGATCGTGGTCCGGCACTGGCTCGCCGGCCGTTTCGACCGACCCGAGCTGCGCAGGATGCTCGCCTACGGGCTGCCGCTCGTTCCGACCGCGCTCTCCGCGTGGGCGCTTGCGCTCGTCGACCGCATCATCCTCTCGCGGCTGAGCAGCCTGTCCGAGGTCGGCCAGTATGCGGTCGC
>JBIOZO010000181.1:0-7893 GCA_044871215.1 Gaiellaceae bacterium
GCCGTGCCGATCACGGCGAGCGCGAGCACCGAGCCTGTCTCCTTCCAGCCCGGCACCTCGCCCGGCAGCTGCCAGAGCCCGAACGGCAGGAGGACGAGCAGCCCGCCGAGCATCGAGGTCGCCGAGAGCACGAGGCCGCTCGTGCGCGCGATCAACCGCTGGCCCCAGAGGCTCCCGACGGCATACGAGACGGACGCGACGACGACGGCCATCGTCCCCGCGACGCCCCACCAACCGCCCTGCGGGTGAACGCCCGCGAGCACACCGACGCCGACGAGCCCGACGATGAAGCCGACGAGGCGCAGGCCGCGCACCGTCTCGCTCGGCTTGAAGCGGATCGCGAGCAGCACGACGAAGATCGGCATCGAGGCGTTCGCGATCGCGGCGACCCCCGAGTCGATGTGCCGTTCGCCCCACGCGATCAGCGTGAACGGAATCGCGCCGTTGGCGATGCCGAGCGCGAAGCCCTCCCAGCCGAGCGTGCGCATCTCGACGGCCGTCGAGCGCCAGCCGCGCTGGAGCACCAGCACCGCGACGATCAACGACGAGGCGATCAGTAGCCGCACCATCATCATCGCCGCCGGCTCGAACTCGCGCCCGGCCACCTTGATGAACATGTACGACGCGCCCCAGAAGGCGGCGAGCAGGCCGATGTAGATCACGTACGAGCGGCTCACCCGCCCGAGGCTACCGTCCCCCTTCGCGGTCTTGCCGACGACCGCGGGCGTATCTAGATTTCGACGACGATGCGGTCAGCGAAGCTCGTCGTCGTGGTCCTGCTGCTGGCGGTTCCCCTGCTTGCCGGCTGCGGCGACAAGTCGGGCGACCCGCAGGCGATGGAGACGAAGTTCGAGCAGCTCGACTTCAAGCTGACGACCTACGAGCAGGCGACCTCGTCGACGTACAACCTCCCGCACTTCACGCGCCTCACGAACCAGTACATCGCGCTCGTCCGGCAGTACAAGGACACGCTCGGATCGAAGGAGGCGAAGCGGCGGCTGCTGGAGGAGCGAGACGGGATCGCGCCGTACTGCCTGCCGTGCGCGGGCTCGCTCGACGACGAGGCCCGCAAGTACTGACGCGTCAGGGACCCGCCGGCTGCCGGCGGAGGCGGGCGAAACCCACCGCGCCGGTTCCGAGGGCGACCCCGGCGAGGATCAGCGCGAGGCCGCCGAAGGCGGACGCGCCGAAGCGCTCGCCCAGGAAGATCGCTCCGTAGGCGAGCGCGATCGGCGGGATCAGGTACGTGACGAGCGATGCGTATGCGGCCCCGGCCCCGGTGATCAGGCCGAAGAAGAGCAGGTACGCAAGCGCGGTCCCAGGGATGCCGAGCGCGATCACGCTGCCGATCGTCTTCCAGCCGGGCATCTGGCTCGGCGCCTCGGCCACCCCGACAGGCAGCCACACGAGCGTCGCGATCAGGGTCGACGCGAAGGAGACGACCACCGGCCGAGCCGCGTGCAGGTAGCGCCCGGTCAGCAGGCCGCCCACGCCGTAGCAGAACGCCATCCCGACGACCGCGAGCGCGCCGAGGATCTTGCCCTCCGGCTGGGCGCCGACGAGCAGGGCCACCCCGACGAAGCCGACGCCGACTCCGAGCAGCCGCGAGCCGGTCACGCGGACTTCACGGAAGGCGACGAACGCGATCAGCGCGTTGAAGATCGGGACCGCCGCCTGGATGATCGAGGCGAGGCCGGAGTCGATGCGCGTCTCGCCCCAGGAGAGCAGCCAGAACGGGATTGCGGTGTTCACGAGCGCGACGACGACGAGCCAGACCCAGTTGGCGCGCAGCTGCCGGAGGGTCTCGCGCGAGCCGACGACGAACGGCACGAGCAGCCCGAGCGTGATCGCCGCAAGGCCGAGCCGCCCGACGATCAGAGTGGCCGGGGTCAGCTCGCGCACGGCGACCTTGATGAACAGGAACGACGACCCCCAGATCAGGGCCAGCGCGATCAGCATCGCCAGATTCCGGTGGCGGGCCACTACGGTCAAAACGTCCGGTCGACCCGTCCTGTGAGGCGCCGTCTTGCGGCGCCGACCAGGGAGGCCATGCGGGCTTTGCCCGCATGGCCGTGCCAACTCACGCTCTTTGAGCGACTCGTGAATACCCGGCCCCGGAAACCGCCGGTGAGGCGATTAGACTCGGCTCTCTGACGAGGGTCTCCGCACCGCTGCACGAAGCGCTCGGCCTCACCAACTCCGAGTTCGCCCGCATCTGCGAGCTGCTCGGGCGCGACCCCAACCATTTCGAGCTGGCGGTCTTCTCGCTGCTCTGGTCGGAGCACTGCGGCTACAAGCACTCGGCCCGCCTGCTGAAGCGCCTGCCAAGCGCCGGCGAGCGGGTGCTGCAGGGTCCGGGTGAGAACGCCGGCGTGATCGACCTCGGCGACGGGGAGGCGGTCGCCTTCAAGGTCGAGTCTCACAACCACCCGTCCGCGGTCGAGCCCTTCCAGGGCGCGGCCACCGGGGTCGGCGGGATCCTGCGCGACATCGTCGCCATGGGCGCCCGGCCGGTCGCCCTCCTCGACGGACTCCGCTTCGGCGCCCCCGACTGGTCGTTCCGGCGCGCGGTCGCGGGGATCGGCCACTACGGCAATTGCGTCGGCGTCCCGACCGTCGGCGGCGAGGCGGTCTTCGACGCGGCCTACGCCGGCAACTGCCTCGTCAACGCGATGTGCGTGGGGCTCCTGCCCTCCGAGCGAGTCACGCGCGCGGGCGCGCGAGGGGTCGGCAACGTGCTCGTCCTCTACGGGGCCACCACCGGCCGCGACGGGATCGGCGGCGCCTCCGTGCTTGCAAGCCAGGAGCTGGGCGAGGACGACGCGGACAAGCGCCCGACCGTGCAGGTCGGCGACCCCTTTACGGGCAAGAAGCTGATCGAGGCCTCGCTCGAGCTCGTCGACGCCGGGCTCGTCGAGTCCCTGCAGGACTGCGGGGCGGCGGGACTCGCCTCCTCCCTCGCCGAGATGGCGCGCGACGTGGGCGTCGACGTCCACCTCGACCGCGTCCCGCTTCGCGAAGAGGGGATGGAGCCCTGGGAAGTCATGATCTCCGAGAGCCAAGAGCGGATGGTGGCGGTCGTGCGACCCGACCGCCTCGGCGAGGTCGAGGCCGTGCTCGCGCGCTGGGAGCTCCACCACGCCGCGATCGGCGAGGTCACCGACACCGGCGAGCTGCGAGCCTTCTGGGACGACGAGGCGGTGGGCGAGATCCCTGCCGCCCTGCTCACCGACGAGTGCCCGCGCTACGAGGTCGACCGACTCGAGGCCGCCCGGCCTCCTGTGGAGGTCGACCCGGTCAACCTCGAACCGAAGGAATGGATCTACGAGCAATACGACCAGCTCGTCCTCTCCCGCACGGTGCGCCGGCCGGGGCTCGACGCGGCGGTGCTGCGGCTGCGGCCGTCATGGCGCGGGCTCGCGCTCTCGCTCGACGGCCCCCCGCCCGGCTGCCGGGACCCGCGCGACGCGGGGCGTGAGGCTGTGCTCGGGGCGGCGCGCAACGTCGCCTGTGCCGGCGGCGAGCCGCTCGCGCTGACCGACTGCCTCAACTTCGGCAACCCCGAGAAGCCGGAGATCGGCTGGGAGCTGGGCGAGGCGATCGAGGCCGTCGCCGAGACGGCAGAGGCGCTGGGGATTCCGGTCGTCTCGGGCAACGTCTCCCTCTACAACGAGACCGACGGACGGGCGATTCCTCCGACGCCGGTGGTCGGCTGCGTCGGACTCGTCCCCGACGTGCGCGCTGTGCCTCGGGGCTGGCAACCGGGCGACCGGGTCTGGCTCGCCGAGGGCGATGCGGTCGAGCTGATCGACTGGCTCTGGCGCAATGCTGCGACCCTCTCGCTCGCCCACGACGTCGGCGGGGGCGGCCTCGCGCACGCGCTCGAGGAGGCATCGCGCTTCAGCGGCCACGAGTTCACCGCCGAGGGCGACGCGCCTTACGGCTCGGTCGTGCTGGCCGGCGAGCGCCCGGACTGGCCGCACCTACGCAAGCTCGGAACCGTGATCTGATGTGCGGCGTCTTCGGCATCCGCGCGGCGAACCGCGACGTCGCGCGCGTCACCTACTTCGGGCTCTTCGCGCTGCAGCACCGCGGCCAGGAGTCGGCCGGGATCGCCGTCTCCGACCACGGCCGCCTCACCGTGCTGCGCGACATGGGCCTCGTCACGCAGGTCTTCGACGAGCAGAAGCTGCGCGGGCTGCACGGCGACACGGCGATCGGCCACACGCGCTACTCGACCACCGGCTCGACGCACTGGGCCAACGCCCAGCCGCTGATCCAGCGCGGCCGCGGCCGCACCGTCGCACTCGGGCACAACGGCAACCTCGTCAATGCGACCGCACTGCGCGACGAGCTGGCGGCCGAGGGCGTCACGCTCGGCACCACCTCGGACACCGAGGTAATCGCCGCGCTGATCGCGAACGCCGAAGCGCCGCTCGAGGACGCCCTCGCCGCCGCCATGGAGCGCCTCGACGGCGCGTTCTCGGTGGTCGCGCTCTCCAACGGCACGCTGATCGGCTTCCGCGACCCGCACGGCTTCCGGCCCCTCTGCCTCGGTCGGGGCGAGCACGGCGAATGGATGCTGGCCTCCGAGACCTGCGCCCTCGACCTCGTGGGCGCGGAGTTCGAGCGTGAGCTGGCGCCCGGCGAGCTCGTCCTGATCGACGAGGCCGGCGTCCGCTCGTTCCAAGCGGTTGAGCCCGCCGAGCACGGCGCGCTCTGCATCTTCGAGTTCTTCTACCTCGCCCGGCCAGACACGCGGCTCGAAGGGATCGAGGTGCACGGCGCGCGGCTCCGCATGGGCGAGCGCCTCGCCGAGGAGGCGCCGGTGGAGGCCGACCTCGTGCTGCCGATCCCCGACTCGGGCACGCCGGCCGCGATCGGCTTCTCGCGCGCGACCGGGATCCCGTTCAGCGAGGGCCTGATCAAGAACCGCTACGTCGGCCGCACGTTCATCCAGCCCGACCAGGGCCTGCGCGAGCAGGGCGTGAAGCTGAAGTTCAACCCGCTCGCCGAGGTCGCCGGCAAGCGCGTGGTTGCCGTCGACGACTCGATCGTCCGCGGCAACACGACGCGCAAGATCGTCGAGATGCTGTTCGAGGCGGGTGCCGCCGAGGTGCACGTGCGCGTCTCGGCTCCGCCCGTGATCGGCCAGTGCTTCTACGGGATCGACCTCGCCGCCGAGGACGAGATGATCGCCAGCACGCGCACGGTCGAGCAGGTGCGCGAGCACATCGGCGCGACGTCGCTGGCCTATCTCTCGCTGGAAGGGCTGGAAGCCTCGACGCGCCGGCCGCCGAGCGAGCTCTGCCGCGCGTGCCTCACGCGGGACTACCCGACGGCAGTCCCGCGTGAGGGCGCGAAGCTCAGGTTCGAGCCGGCCACGGCGTCGCTTGCGACGCCGTCTTGAAGGTCGGCTCGGCTTTGCCGAGGCGACCGTTCACGCCGCGCTGACTACTGCTCGAGGACCCTGCTTGCCTTCGCGATCCCGCGGCTGAGCAGGTAGAACGCCGTCAGGGCGACGGTGAAGACGCACCACTGGTTGGTGTTGACGCTGTCGGCGATGATCCAGATCAGGATCAGGATCACCTCGACGACGAAGTAGAGCGCGAACTCCGCGTTGCCCGGAACAGGCATCCGAGCGCCGGATGCGATGGTCGGCATCCCCATCGTCGGCCGGGACGAGCCCGTCGTCGTCCGGTCGGGCTGCTCCGGAGGGGTCGTCGACATGCCAGCTCTCCTTTCTTCAGGCCGCTAGGCCGGGTACGTGCAGGATCTCCAGCTTGATGCCGTCGGGATCGTAAAAGAACACGGCGTAATAGCCAGGGCTGTACGCGTACTCCTCGGGCCCGCTCTCGATCTCGGCGCCCTGGGCGCGCAGCCAGTCGGCCCGCTCGTCGACCGCCGCGCGCGAGCCGGCGTCGAGCGCGAGGTGGTGCAGGCCGATCGCGTAGCGGTCGCAGCGGCCTTCGCTCTGCGCTTCGCGTAGGCCGATCGAGCAAGTCGCGCCGGAGAGGTACCAGATCGTCTCGCCCCGCTCGCCCTCGACCTCGCTGATCCGGTGGAAGCCGAGCGGCGCAAGCAGTTCGCGGTAGAAGGGCAGGCTGCGCTCGATCGACGAGACGACGAGGTCGACGTGGTGCAGCGCGCAGCCGTTCATGTGCCGACCGTCACGTTCCGCGGCGTACGGGCGGTTCCTGCAAGATTCCGGCCGCGTTGGAGTTGTTCCATTACCACCTGGTGACGAGCAAGGTGCGTGAGGTCGAGGCTCGCTATCTGGGCAAGCTCGGCTTCGCGCTGATCGCGCGCTACGGGCGAATGGGCGAGGATCAGGTGCACTTCGAGGCCGGCGTGTCGTGGGAGGACCTCGAGCGCAGGGGCTTCCGCCACCGGCTCTCCGAGCTCGAGCGCGGCGCGGTCAACGTCGTCGTGCAGCCGGGCCAGTGGCCGCTGCCGCGCGTCGACCACCTCGGTGTCGCGCTCGACGACGACGAGTTTCACGAGGTCCTCGAGCGGGCGACGCGCCGGCGGCTGCGCGTGCAGGAGTACCCGGGCCGGCGCACGTTCATCGCCACCGACGCGGGTTACCGCCTCGAGATCCACCCGCAGCGGGACTGGATCGACGAGCTGCTCGACAACAGCGACGAGCTGCGCCTCGAAGAGCTGCACCTGCGTGCCGACGACCCGGCGGCCAAGGCGGAGGCGTTGGGCGAGCTGCTCGAGCTTGACGAGTACGACGGCCATCTCGCGATCGGCGGGACCAGGGTCCGCTTCCTCCCCGACGGCCCGCGCGGCCGACCCGAGCTGCACGCCGAAGTGTTCGACCGCGCAGACTTCTAGACTCGCTTTGTGAGCTCCGGGGGCAGGACCTACGAGGCGGCAGGCGTCTCGCTCGCCGCCGCGGAGGAGGTCGTCGGCAGGCTGCGAGCGGCCGTCGAGTCGACCGGAGCCGAGGGATTTGGCGCGTTCGCCGGGCTCTTCCCGCTGAACGACCGTCAGCTCCTCGCGGCGACCACCGACGGGGTTGGCTCGAAGCTCGTGTTGTCACGCCGAGCCGAGCGGCTGCGCGACGCCGGGCGCGATCTCGCCGCCCACTGCATCGACGACGTGCTCACTACCGGCGCCGAGCCGCTCTTCTTGCTCGACTACGTCGCCGCCCACGAGCTCGACCTCGCCCAGGTCGCCGAGCTCGTCGAGGGTGCGGCGGAGGTCTGCCGCGAGGCGGGCTGCGCGCTGATCGGCGGCGAGACGGCCGAGCTTCCGGGTATCTACCGGGAGGGCGAGCTCGACTTCGCCGGCACGTGCGTCGGCATCGTCGCCCGTGACGAACTGATCGACGGCTCGCGTTGCGCAGCTGGAGACGTAGTGCTCGGCCTCCCCTCTTCCGGTCTGCACACGAACGGCTTCTCGCTCGTGCGGGCGCTCGTCGGCGACGACGACTTCGACGCCGACCTGCTGCTCGCACCGCACCGGCTCTACCTCGACGAGGTGCGCGAGCTTCGCAAGCGGGCAGACGTGAAGGCTCTCGCCCACGTCACCGGCGGCGGGATCCTCGGCAACCTCCCGCGAGTGCTGCCGAAGGGCGTCGGCGTCGAGATCGACTGGGATTCGTGGGAGCGGCCGCCGGTCTACGCATGGCTCGACGAGCAGGGCGTGGACGAGGAGGAGCAGCGCCGCGTCTTCAACCTCGGCGTCGGCATGTGCGCGGTCGTCCCGGCGTCCGACGCGGACTCGGGCACCGTGATCGGGTGGCTGACGTGATCGGCGTGCTCGTCAGCGGCGAGGGAACCAACCTCCAGGCCCTGATCGACGAAGGGCTGCCGATCGTCGCGGTCGCGAGCAACCAGGCTGGCGCCAGGGCGCTCGAGCGGGCCCGCGCGGCGGCGATTGCGT
>JBIOZO010000182.1:0-3205 GCA_044871215.1 Gaiellaceae bacterium
GGCTTTGTCGTGCTGACGCGCGGCGCCGCGACGCGGCGCTTCCCGTACTGGTTCCGCGTCAGCGTCCCACGCCTGGGCAGCGAGGGCCGCACGACGCTGCTCCGGCCCGGCGTGTACCGCGGGAACACGCGCGGCCGCCCGGCCAGGGTCAGCTCGTACCGCTATCCGAGCGCCCCAGGCCCGCTCGGCGTGACGCAGCGCCTCGCCGGGCCGGAGCAGGACTTCCGCTTCACGATCCGCGGCCGGGTCGCGAACGCCGGCGCCGTAGTGGTTTCACAGGCGGCGGGCGTACACGTCTCGCCGCGACTGGTGCGCGCGGGCAACGAGGATCGCCTGACCGGCTATACCGGGCTGCCGCTGCGTCTGAACCCGTACCGGCAGGGGTACTTCACGATCATCCCGGCGGTCGGCGTCTTCCGGCCCGCCCCGGGCGCATACGACCTCGTCTTCGATACGAAGAACCGTCGCGCAGCCGGCCGCTTTACGTTCCGTTTCTGGATCAACGACACGAAGCCGCCGACCGCCCGCTTGCTGACGCGCTCGGTCGCCCGCGGGAAGCCCGTGCTGCTGCGTGTGGTCGACCGCGGTTCGGGCGTCGATCCCACCACGCTGGTCGCGCAGGTCGACGGCGGCTACCGCCGGGTGACCTGGGACAAGGCCCACAGCCTCGCGGGGGTCCCCTCCGCGGGGCTCGGCGCGGGAAGCCACAAGCTCGTGCTCACGGTCTCCGACTACCAGGAGGTCAAGAACAACGAGAACGCGGGCGCGACGCTGCCGAACACTCGGAAGCTCAGCACCGGCTTCAGCGTGCGTTAGTTACGTCGGTCGTAGTCCTCGATCGTCGGCAGCTGGTCGAGGTCGCGCTCGACGCTGGCGGCGAAGTCGTCCGTGTCGCTGCGTAGGACGCGCAGCTGCGACTTGCGCCGCGCCCGTTCGCGCTTGCGCCGTGCCTCGAGCCCGAGCCGCTCGTTGAGCCGGGGCCATTCGGCGCCGATCACGACGGCGACCGCGCAAACCAACAGCGCGAGAGACAGCCAGCTCACGAGCGCAGTCTACCGACGCTAAACCGCCGGCCAGAACGCGCCGATAACGCCTGCGTGACCGCCGCGCTGATGATCCCCTGGTTCGCCTTCTGGGCCTCGCTGATGCGGGCCCTCTTCGTGCGCGCCCAGCTCCTGCCGCCGACCTGCGGCCGGTGCGGCCTACGCTACGAGCGGCGGGCGCTCGGCGAGGTCGTCTGCAGCTGCGCTCACTGACCCAGGCCGACCGGCTTGCGCAGTAGCGCTCCGTACGGGATGCCGGTTGTCCTGTCCATGTAGACGGCGCGGTAGACGAGCGGACGCTCGGGCGGCCGGTCGACGAGCGAGTACTCGCCGCCGCTGATCGTCGCGTGGCCGATCGCCGTGCGCGGCTCTCCCGGCCGCTCGCGGTAGAGCGTGACCGTGCCGTTCGCGACGCCGCCGACGCGGCCGCTGACGGTCACGGAGACGCCGTCGTCGAACGCCTCGATCGTGACCTTCGTCGAGGGCCGCTGCGGCAAGTGGAACCAGCGAAGCCCGTCGGCGCCACCGAGCAAAAGGTCGCGACCGCCCCGTGGAGGCGCCGCGTAGCCCGCGACCCAGCCGTCGAGCTCGATCTTGCTCTTGCCGCGGACGATCGTCCCGCCCCAGAGGTTGGCGTCACCCGAGAGGCCGAAGTCGGCGGCGCTGACCCACTGGTTCGCTGCGACCTCAGGCCCGGAGGCCGGCAGCGCGAGCGCCGTGGTGAGGGCCCGTTCGAGGACGAACGCCGAGCTTGCGAAGCGATGGCGCTCGACGAGCGTTACGGGCGCGGCCTCGAAATCGAAGGAGAGCAGCGACTCCGTCCAGGCTGCGTGCATGACACCGTTGGGGCTGAGGCCGGCGAAGACCGGCCCGAGGGGGTAGTCACCGAGCCCGGCGTCGAGGCCGAGCCCGATCCACGTCTTCTTCGAGGGGAACCACTCGATCGTGCCGAGGACGCCGCGGTAGCCGTACGACTCGACGACGTGCGGGATGTCGCCGAAGAGCACGGGCGTCGCCGGCGGCGGGACGAGGCTCTTGGGGAAGCCCTCCTGCGTGATCCGCCGCGTCGAGATCTTGCCCTTCGCGTCGACGCGGGAGACGAGCAGCCGGCTCTTGAGCGTGGGGCCGTTCCAGCGCGTGTAGGCAATCACCGGCAGGCCCTTCTTGTCGAGGGCCAGGCCGGGCCAGCCGAGCCGGAAGAGCGCACCGACCTTCGCGATCCGGATCGTCTGCCAGCCGACCGATCGCCGCCGAACCAGCTCGATCGTGCGGTCGTCGCCGCTCTGCACGAGCGCGACCGGCCCCGCCGCGCCGATCTCGAACGCCACTACGCTCGAGCCCGCGGGCGTGGAGGCCGCGGCGGTCCGCGTCCAGCGCCCGGGATCGGAACGGCCGGCGATGAAGAGCGTGGAGTTGCGCACCCACGCCACGGACGGCACGCCCTTCGCGTCGAGGGTCAGCAACCCGTCAGGGACACTGCGCGCAACGACCTCCGCCGACCCCCCACCGGCAGTGACCAGCGCAATCGCGGCGACGCACGCCGCTGACCGGAGCATCCTCGGACGAGCTTATCCCATGGTCACACCGGCATTTCGCACGCGCTAGGCTTTCTGCGGGCTCCGGCCCGTTCTATGCGGAACCGCTGACCGATCACCCGCGTTCCCGTTCCTTCGGCAGGGGGTTCTCCGCATGCACCGTCTCCGCGGCAGGCTGGCCGCACGCACGATCCGCAAGTCGTACGGCGACACCGTCGTCCTCGATGGGCTCTCCCTCGCTGTCACGCCATCCAGCCGGATCGGCGTAGTAGGCCCGAACGGCATCGGCAAGTCAACGCTGCTGCGCCTGCTCGCCGGCGCGGAAGAGCCGGACTCCGGCGCGGTGATGCGGGAGCCGCCGGGCCTGAGCGTCGCCTACCTCGTGCAAGAGCGCTCGGCCGACGGGCTCTCCGGCGGCGAGGCTGCGCGCCGAAACCTCGAGGCGATCCTTGCCGCGGACGCCGACGTGCTGCTGCTCGACGAGCCCACGAACGACCTCGACTTCGCAGGCCTCGAGCTACTCGAGCGCTTCCTCGCCTCACATCGCGGAGGTGTGGTGGCCGTCTCGCACGACCGCTCCTTCCTCGAGCGGATGACGAGCATCGTCGAGCTGGAGGCCGAGACGCG
>JBIOZO010000183.1:0-2228 GCA_044871215.1 Gaiellaceae bacterium
GCAGCCGCTCGACGTCTGGCTCGACTCGAACGGCTACATTCGCAAGGTGAAGTACGACGAGCATGCGGGCCGCCGCCAGGCCGCCGAGGTGACGATCGAGCTGCACGACTTCGGCGATCCCGTCGCGATCAACGCGCCGCCCGACGACTCCGTCGTGGACCTGACCAGGATGATCGGTTAAGCCCGGATGGACGTCGCCCTCAAGATCTGGCGCTACAACCCGCAGCGCGGCGACCGCGAGCTGCGCGAGTACGAGGTCGACGCGCCCGACTGGGCGTGCCTGCTTGACGTGCTCGACCTGATCAAGGACAAGCACGACGGGACGCTCGCGTACCGCAAGAGCTGCCGGATGATGATCTGCGGTTCCTGCGGGATGCGCATGGACGGCCGCGCGGTACTCGCCTGCAAGGAGCGCATGAAGCCGATCGTCGACGCCGGCCACGTGCCCACGATCGCGCCGATGGGCAACCTTCCCGTGGTCAAGGACCTCGTGGTGGACATGGAGCCGTTCTGGGGGAAGATCCGCGCCGTCAAGCCGTGGCTCGACTCCGGTTACGACGAGGTGACCGAGAAGGAGCGCATCGTCTCGCAGCAGCAGATGAACGCGATCCACAAGGAGTCGCTCTGCATCATGTGCGGCTGCTGCGTCTCGGAGTGCAACTCGATGGAGTCCGACCCGGCGTTCCTCGGGCCGGCCGCGCTCGCCAAGGGGTTCCGCTTCCTGGGCGACGTGCGCGATCAGGCGGACGTCGCTCGTCTCAACAAATACAACGAGGAGCACGGGATCTGGGACTGCACCCGCTGCTACTTCTGCAATGAGCGCTGCCCCAAGGGCGTCGATCCACGGGACGCGATCGCCAAGCTCGGGGCCGAGTCGATCAAGCAGAAGGTCGACCACGACATGGGCGCCAAGCACGCCAAGTGGTTCGTCAAGTCGGCCGAGACGACCGGCTGGCTGCGCGAGACCGAGCTCGTCCCGAAGACGCAGGGCGTCGTCTCGGCCGTCAAGGAGATCGGCTTCGCGCTGAACCTGGCGAAGAAGGGCAAGGTGCCGCCCCCGTTCCCGCCGCACGTTGCGAAGGATGTCGGCGAGGCGCGCGCGCTCCACGAGCTCGTGCGACAGCAGGGACGCGAAGGCGCCGCCGGGATCGTCCAGGGCGAGCGCGGGCTCGCCATGATCGAGCACGTGCTCGAGGCCGACCCGGAGCACGGGCCCGCGAGCCGGATCGAGCCCGAGCAGGCAGGAGGCAAGAGTGGCGGCGACTGAGCCGAAGCGCGTTGCGTACTACAAGGGTTGCCTCGCCTCGCTGTCGGCGAAGGAGCTCGACACGTCGACCCAGGCGCTCGCGCCCAAGCTCGGGCTGGAGCTGGACGAGCTCGAGTCGGTCACTTGCTGCGGCGCCGGCGATATCCACGAGGCGGAGCCCGACTACTACCTGCACCTGAACGCGCGCATCCTGGCCTACGCCGAGCAGACCGGCAGCGACACGCTGATGACGATCTGCAACGTCTGCACACTCAACCTGCGGCAGGCGAACTGGCAGCTCAAGAACGACGACGAGCTTCGCGCGCGCGTGAGTGCAAATCTCGAGACCGTCGGCGCGCCGCCGTACAACGGCACCGTCGACGTCAAGCACCTGCTTTGGCTGATCGCCGAAGGCGACGGCTACGAGCAGCTGAAGGGTGTCGCGCACAAGGGCCTGAAGGGACTGAAGATCGCGCCGTTCTACGGCTGCCAGATTCTGCGCCCGTCGAAGATTCTCGGCTTCGAGGATCCCGACCGTCCGTGGTCGCTCGAGGCGATCATCGAGGCCTGCGGCGGCGAGCCGGTCGACTACCCCGCGAAGATCAAGTGCTGCGGCTTCCCGATCATCCAGGCGCGGGAGGAGACCGCGCTCGGCGAGCTGATCCAGCCGATCGAGCAGGCCAGCGAGGCGGGCGCGGACGCGATCGTCACGCCGTGCCCGCTCTGCCACCTCTCGCTCGACGCCTGGCAGTCGAAGCTCCGCAAGGCGACCGGCAAGGACTTCGCGATGCCGATCTTGCACCTCTCGCAGCTGATCGGCGTGGCCGCAGGGCTCGAGGAGTCCGAGCTGAAGTTCAAGCGCCACGTCGTCTCGGTCGAGCCGGTCACGCAGAAGCTCGAAGCGTAGGCGCCGCTTGCGACGCCGCCCTGAGAGCCGTGCGGGCTTTGCCCGTGCGGCGTCTTGATTTGAAGCTCATCGGGC
>JBIOZO010000184.1:0-4285 GCA_044871215.1 Gaiellaceae bacterium
GCTGATTCAGGAGGTGCCGGACGTACGCGCGCGAGAACCTCGTGCAGGCCGGGCACGGGCAGCCCTCGACGAGCGGCCGCGGGTCGCGGGCGAAGCGGGCGCCCTTGATGTTCAGCTGCCCTTCCCAGGTGAGCGCCGAGCCGGTTCTCGCGTTCCGGGTCGGGAGCACGCAGTCGAACATGTCGATCCCGCGCTCGATCACCTCGAGGATCCCCACCGGGTCACCGATGCCCATGAAGTAGCGCGGGCGCTCGGCCGGCAGCAGCTCCGTCGCCCAGGCGGTCGTGTCGAGCATCTGCTCCTTCGACTCGCCGATCGCGAGGCCGCCGAGCGCGTGGCCGTCGAAGCCGAGCTCCGCGATCTCCTCGACGCTCCGCCGGCGCAGCTCCGGGTCGGAGCCGCCCTGCGCGATCCCGAAGAGCAGCTGGCCCGGTGCGCGCTCGGCGTCGCGCTGGCGCCTGGCCCAGAGCGTGGTGCGGCGCACCGCCTGCTCGAGCTCGCCACGCGGCGCGTCGGCCGGGGGAACGACGTCCAGGCACATGGCGATGTCAGAGCCGAGCTGCGCCTGAATGTGTGCTGCGAGCTCGGGGGTGAAGCGCGCCTTGTCGCCGTCGTAGACGGAGCGGAAGGTCAGCCCCTCGTCGTCCTGGCGGAGGATCGTGTGGCGAAGCGAGAAGACCTGGAAGCCGCCGGAGTCGGTCAGGATCGGACCATCCCAGCCCATGAAGCGGTGGAGCCCGCCGAGCTCGGCGATCAGGTCGGCGCCCGGGCGGAAGTGCAGGTGGTACGTGTTGCAGAGCAGGATCTCCGCACCGAGCTCGCGCAGCTCGCGCGGGTCCACTGCCTTGACTGTCGCCTTCGTGCCAACCGGCATGAAGACCGGCGTGCGCAGCTCTCCGTGCGCCGTGCGCAGGATGCCGGCGCGAGCGGCGCCGTCGGTCGCGACCGGTTGGAACGCGTTCACTCGGCGGCCACCGCGTCGAACCACGCGCCGATCTCTTTGGCAGCGCGCTCGTCCTCGTGCGGTGCCTCCCACAAGCCGAGCTCGGCCCGGATTCGAGCCAGTTCCTGCGCGATCGCCGAGCGCGACGCGCGGCTACCGAGCAGCGTGGCGATCCGGAAGCCGACCGCCTCACGCTGGCGAGGCGTTCCGGCGCTGAGCGGCTCCCAACACTCGGCGAGCAGCAGACGCAGCTCACGCATCCCGCGCTCCTCCCAGAACTCTCTCCAGTCGTTCGCGCTGCGCTCGCTCACAGCAGCAGCATCGCGTCGCCGAACGAGTAGAAGCGGTAGCGCTCCTCGATCGCGAGCCGGTAGAGGCGGCGTGTCTCCTCGACCCCCGCGAACGCCATCACAAGCGCCAGCAGCGTCGAGCGCGGCAGGTGGAAGTTCGTCAGCAGCGCGTCCACCCGGCGGAACTCGAAACCTGGTGTGACGAACAGGTCGGTGCGCCCGTTGAGCGGCGCGCCGCGGGCGAGGGACTCGAGAACTCGCACCGTGGTCGTACCCACGGCGAGCACACGCTCGGCCGCCTGGATTCGCTCCCACGCGGCCGGCTCGACCTCGTAGCGCTCGCTGTGCAGCTCGTGCTCCTCGAGGGTCTCGACTGACAGCGGGCGGAAGGTGTCGAGGCCGACGTGCAACGTCACGCGCTCCACGTCGAGACCGGCGAGCAGCTCAGGCGTGAAGTGCAGCCCGGCGGTCGGGGCCGCGGCCGAGCCCTCGCGCCGTGCGTAGACGGTCTGATAGCGCTCGGGGTCGGCGAGCGGCTCGTGGATGTACGGCGGCAGCGGCGCCTCGCCCGCAGGCTCGCCCTCGAGCCGCAGCCGCCAGCGGCCCTCGCCGAGTGGCTCGAGCAGCTTGACCGGCCCGAGGCGCTGGCCGGGGCGCAGCTTGCGCGACGGACGAGCCAGGCCCTCCCACGTTCCGTTCGATCCCAGCCGCTCGAGTAGGAGCACCTCGGCCTCGCCGCCACCGGGTCGCTGCAGTCGCAGCCGGGCCGGCAGCACGCGCGTGTCGTTGACGACGACAAGCGTGCCCTTCGCGAGCTCAGACGGCAGCTCGTCGAAGCGGCGGTGGCGCGTCTCGCGGGTCGCGCGGTCGTGGACGAGGAGACGCGAGCCGTCCCGACGCTCCGCGGGGTGCTGCGCGATCAGCTCCTCGGGTAGCTCGTAATCCAGCTCGGAGGACCTCATCCGACGCGAACGTTACGTTGCCCGCCATGACCGACGAAGCGATCGAGAAAGCACGAGAGCGGCTTCGCCAGGCCGCCGAAGGGCGACCCGACCCCGCTGCGGTGGACGCGGCGCTCGAGCGGGCTCGCGCCCAGGTCGAGGAGCTTGCGCAAACCACGGCCGAGCTCGAGGCGACCATCCCGGCGAAGGTCGAGCACGCCGTCAGCGACGGGCTCGCCGAGCAGGTGCGGCCGGTGGGACGCAACCTCGCCGAGATCCGCGGGCTGATGAACCAGGTGATCCGGCGGCTCGAGCGCGTCGAGGGGGACCTCCTCTCGGAGCGCCACGCACGCGTGGACGACCTCGGCCTGCTCGTCGACCTGATCACGTCGAGCTGGAAGTCCGTCGAGCGGCGGCTGTCGACGCTCGAGCGCAAGCTGCAGACCGGCGACGGCGCGATCGTCTACCGCATGGAAGAGCGCCGCGCCGAGACCGGCTAGAGCCGGCTCAGCGCCCGCTCGACCCGCAGTAGCCAGCCCGACCCGGCGGCCCGCGCTCGCGCGCAGTCGACGAGCACGCGGACGTTCCCGTGCCAGCGCTCGGCCGGCACCGAGGTCGAGCAGTCGCGCGCGAACGGGACGCGACGGCCGTTCGCGATCGTTACGTCGTGGAACCCGGACCGCTCGACGGTCCGGCGGTCTGCGAACGCGTCGACCTCGAGCACGTCGCCCGGGTTTCCGAGCGTCGTCATCACGATGCTCCGCGAGCGCACCACGAGGGTGACGCCTTCGGAGGCGAACGCGCGCTTTGCATCGTCCGCCGTGAACGTCGCCTTCGTGTACGGCAGCCCGCCGCCGCGCGGCGCCAGCGCGAACAGGGCGGCGCCCACGATCGCGGTCGCCGCGAGCGTGGCCACGAGCAGGTGGAACGAGAGGCTCCGCACTCACGGCGGATATCGGCCCGGCGCGGTCGCGCCTTGATCGGTCGGCCGGATCCGCGCCTCCACGAACAGCCCGATCAGGCCTAGCGCGACGCCGTACCAGAGCGTCGCGAGCCGAATGAGCACGGTGGCGGCTGCCGCGGCGGCGCGCGACACGTCGCCAAGGGCGCGGATCAGCCCGGTCATGCTCGCCTCCGCGACCCCCAGCCCACCGGGCAGGAACGACGCGGCGCCCGCGAGGCTGCCCAGGGAG
Organism: Gaiellaceae bacterium; assembly: GCA_044871215.1. Taxonomy (GTDB): domain Bacteria; phylum Actinomycetota; class Thermoleophilia; order Gaiellales; family Gaiellaceae; genus AC-32. Next base: position 3,368 of record JBIOZO010000184.1, read on the forward strand.
AACGCGACGATCGTGTCGGCCAGCGAGAGGTCGAGCTGCAGGCCGCGGACGCAGACGTAGGCGGCGAGGCCTTCGCAGAACCACGAGACGGCCGAGAGCAGCGTCATGCCCACGAGCAGGCCAGTGGTCAGCAGCGTCCGCGACGCCTCGGTGGCCTCGCCGAAGAACGCGATCCGGTCGAGCAGCGGGCTCCGCACGACCACGATCACGAGGCCGATGCCGACGAACGCGGCGACGAGCAGCGGCCAGCTGCGGGTGCCGGCCCCGGCGACGAGCGCGAGCACGACGACCCCGCTCGCGTCGGTCACGCGCTCGGCGAGCACGACCGGCGCCGAGCGCCGGACGGGCACGCCGTACGACCGGTGCAGCAACGCGCACTTCAGCAGCTCCCCGAGCTTCGCGGGCGTGATCGTCATCGTCAGGCCGGCGGTGAACACCGCAAGGCTGCCGCGCCAGGGCACGACGATCCGAACACGGGCGAGGTAACGCTGCCAGCGCCAGAACCGCAGCAGGTAGTTCAGTGTCGTGAGAGCGAGCGCGAGCGGGAACAGCTCCCACCGGAATGCGGCCAGCTCGTCGCCGAGCGCGCCGAAGTCGGCGTAGAGGCCCAGGCCGATCGCCGACGCGACGGCCAGCGCGACGACGAGGACGAGGGTGCGTCTCAGGTGAACGCGAGGATCGCGGCCGCGGTCACGATCCAGCTGGCGACGGTGAGCAGGATCGGCACGTCGCTCAGCAGCACCTGCTCGGGCTCCTCGCCGACGTCGTGGCGGTGCATCAGCAGCAGATAACGGAAGATGCCGAAGACGACGAACGGCACGGTCGCGAGCAGCGCGCGGGACTGGCCCGACGTCAGCGTGTAGACGGCGTACGCGATCACGGTCGCCGAGGCGACGATTCCGATCAGCTGGTCGACGA
>JBIOZO010000185.1:0-7402 GCA_044871215.1 Gaiellaceae bacterium
TGATCGTCGTCGACACCTCGCCGTTCTTCCACGGGCCCATGCTGGCCACCCTCGACCGCACCGACGAGCTGCTGCTGCTCTGCGGGCTGGACGTGCCGACGCTGAAGAACGTCCGGCTCAGCCTGCAGACGCTGGAGCTCCTCTCCTTCCCGCCCAACCGGATCAAGCTCGTCCTCAACCGGGCGAACTCGAAGGTCGGGATGAAGCCGAAGGAGGTCGAGTCGGCGCTCGATCGGAAGATCGACTTCGAGGTCCCGAGCGACCGCATCGTCCCGCTCGCGGTCAACCGCGGCAACCCGGCCGTGCTGGCCGAGCCGAAGGCGGAGTTCTCCAAGGCCGTCCGCGCGATGGCCAAGGAGCTCGTCGCCGCCCAGGCAGTGGCGAAGCAGAAGAAGAAGTTCATGGCGACCCTGGCGAGGGCGTAGCGCGATGGGCCTCCACGACAGGCTCCATCGCCCCAACGGCTCGAGCAACGGGCACGGGCCCGAGCTCGACGTCCTCGTCGGCGGACAGGCCGAGGCGCCCGAGCGGCGGCCGGCCGACCCGTACGCCGAGCTGAAGGGCCGGATCCATCACGCCTGCATCGCGAAGCTCGGCCCGCAGCTGTATGCGGCCGGCAACGCGGACGAGTCCTCGAGCGAGGATCTCGCCGAGAAGGTTCTCCGTGTCGTCACGGAGCAACTCGCGCTTGACCGGACGCCGCTCACCCGTGAGGAGCGGCGTCAGGTCACGCGCGAGATCACCGACGACATCCTCGGCTACGGGCCGCTCGAGCCGCTGCTGCGCGACGACTCCGTGACCGAGGTCATGGTCAACAACCACGACCGGGTCTACGTCGAGCGCAACGGCAAGATCGAGCTAACGGAGGCGGCCTTCGTCGACAACGCGCACCTGCTGCGCATCATCGACAAGATCGTCTCCCAGGTCGGCCGGCGCGTGGACGAGGCCTCCCCGATGGTGGACGCCCGTCTCCCCGACGGCAGCCGCGTCAACGCGATCATCCCGCCGCTCGCCCTGCGCGGGCCGACGATGACGATCCGGAAGTTCTCGCGCGACCCGTACACGATGGACGACCTGATCAACTTCGGCTCGGTCTCCCCGGAGGCGGCGCAGTTCCTGGCCGCGTGCGTGCGCGGCAAGCTCAACGTCCTCATCTCCGGCGGTACCGGCACCGGTAAGACGACGACCCTGAACGCACTCTCGGCCTACGTGCCGAACGACGAGCGCATCGTCACGATCGAGGACGCGGCCGAGCTCCAGCTCCAGCAGGACCACGTGATCACGCTGGAGTCGCGCCCGCCGAACATCGAGGGCGAAGGCGAGATCCGCATCCGCGAGCTCGTCCGCAACTCCCTGCGCATGCGGCCCGACCGGATCATCGTCGGCGAGGTCCGCGGCGCGGAGACGCTCGACATGCTCCAGGCGATGAACACGGGCCACGAGGGCTCGCTGACCACGATCCACGCGAACTCCCCCCGCGACGCGCTCTCGCGACTCGAGACCCTGGTGATGACCGCCGGCGTCGAGCTGCCGCACCGCGCGATCCGCGAGCAGATCTCGAGCGCCTTCGACCTGCTGATCCAGATCTCCCGCCTCGTCGACGGCTCGCGCCGCATCACCCACATCACCGAGGTGCTGCGGATGGAGTCGGATGTGATCACCCTGCAGGACGTCTACATCGCGAAGCCGCCCGACGAGGACGACGCGCAGCAGGCCGGCAAGCCGGTCAACCTGCTCAACCCACTCGAGTGCACGGGCCTGAAGCCACAGTTCCTCGAGAAGATGGCCGCGAACGGGGTCACCCTGCCGCCGTCCTTCTTCGGGGACAACTCGAGCTTCCGGCCGAACTACGCAGCTGCGAATTACGGCGGATTCGAATGAGCCGACGCGCGAGTCGCCTCCTCGTCGCCGCCGTCTTCGCCGCCCTCGTCACGCCCGTCGCGGCCGGCGCCTCGCTGACCCTGCGCGGGATCGACACGAGCGACTACCCGACCGTCCGTGTGACCGTGGTGGCCCCCGTTGCGCGGACCGCGGCACCGCCCACGCTGACCGAGAACGGCAACCGGGTCGTGGGCCTTCACGCGGTCAACCTGGCCGCGACCAAGAGCGTCGTGATCGCAATCGACCGCTCGCGCTCGATGGCCGGCACGAAGCTGGCCGACGCACTCGACGCGGCGAGGGCCTTCTTGCGCACGAAGGCGCCCTCGGACAAGGTCGCGGTGGTCGGCTTCGGCTCCAGGGCTGTGCAGCTGACTCCGCTCACGCAGTCGACGGCCGAGGCCGACGACGCCCTGCGCCTGCTCAGGGTCGATTCGAAGAACGGCACCGCGCTCTACGACGCCCTACAGCTCTCGGCGTCGTCGCTACGCAGCCAGGTGGGCCGAGCACGCGTCGTCGTGCTGCTCACCGACGGCAAGGACGTCTCCAGCGAGGCCTCGCTGAAGGCCGCGCTCGGGACGGCGCACGACACCGGCACGCTCGTCTACCCGATCGCGATCGGCGGTGACGGCGCCACGGTCGCCCCGCTGAAGCAGATGGCCGCGGTTACGGGCGGAAGCTTCAAGTCGGCCGCCGACAGCTCGAGCCTGAACGCAGTCTACTCGTCGATCGCCGGCGAGCTGAAGCGCACGTGGCGCGTCGAGTACGCGACCGCCGCGAGGCCAGGCGAGCAGCTGCACCTGCGCGTGGCGATGAACCCGGAGGGCGCGGCCTCGACGAACGTGCGCATCCCGGGGACGCCCACCCAGGACGCCGGCGGCGAAGCGCTGCCGAGTCCGCTCTACTCGCCGCTCGGCGGCCTGCTGCTGACGATGCTCGTCGCCTTCCTCGTCCTGACCGCTTGCGGGTTCCTGTTCAGCTCGGCCAAGGGCTCGTGGGTGAAGACCCGCCTGGCCCCGCACGTCGAGTCGCGCAAGACACGGAAGCGCAAGAAGGGCGAGCGTCTCGCCGCATTCGGCGGCCTCTTCCGCGCGACCGAGCAGGCGTTCGGCCACCGCCGGGTCTGGCACCGGCTGCAGCGCAAGCTCGAGCGGGCAGACCTGCCGCTGCGCACCGTCGAGTTCGCCTACCTGATCGTCGGCTGCGCTTTCGTGTTCGCCCTCTTCGCGGCGATGAGCGGGCGCTCCTCGCTCGGGATCCTGATCGCGCTCGCCGTCGGCGGCGCGCTGCCCTACCTGTTCGTCTCCTTCAAGGCGAAGCGCCGGATGAACGCCTTCGAGGAACAGCTGCCCGACCTGCTGGTGACGCTCGCCGCGTCGCTCAAGGCGGGCCATAGCTTCAAGCAGGGCCTCCAGACGATCGTCGACGAGGGCCACGAGCCCGCCAGCAAGGAGCTCGGCCGCGTCCTCACCGACACCCGCCTCGGACGCCCGATGGACGAGGCCCTCTCGGAGACCGCCGAGCGGATCGGCTCGAAGAACTTCTCCTTCGTGATCACCGCCGTGACGATCCAGCGCCAGGTCGGTGGCAGCCTCGCCGGCCTGTTCGACATGGTCGCCGACACCGTCCGCCAGCGGCAGCAGTTCGCCCGCAAGATCAAGGGCCTGACCGCGATGGGCCGCGCGTCGGCTTACGTGCTGATCGCGCTGCCGTTCTTCATCGCCTTCGCCCTGACACTGCTCAACCCGGACTACATGGCGCCGCTCTACAACACGTCCACGGGCCACATGCTGATCTTCATGGGCCTCGGGATGATGGCGTTCGGGTCCCTGATCCTGAAAAAGCTCGTTTCCTTCCGGGGGTAACCGCCAGTGATCATGTTCATCGTTCTCGGATTCTTCTGCCTCGCCGGCGCGGCGTTCCTCCTCGGCGAAGCGGTGACGGCGCCTGCCCGGGAGCGCCGCTCGTCGGTCAACCGGGCGGCCACCTACGGCAAGTTCCGCGCCGCGCTCGGCCAGCAGCAGCTGCCCTTCCGCCAGCGCGTGCTCACCCCGCTCGGCGACCGGTTCGCGGGCTGGACGCTGAAGCTCCATCCCAGGACGACGGTCGAGGGCGTCAGCGCCCGACTGCTCGCCGCCGGACTCGGGCGGAAGATCTCGCCGACGACCTTCCTGGCCTTCAAGTCGGCGCTCGCGCTCGGCGGGCTCGTGCTCGGCGCGCTGTTCGGGGGCGCCGCCGCCGGCCCGGGCGGGGTCCTCTTCGCGGCGATCGCACTGGCCGGGATCGGCTTCATCGCCCCCGACTTCGTGGTCTCGGGCAAGGCCCGCTCGCGCAAGGACCGGATCCGCGCGGAGCTGCCGGACGCGCTCGACCTGATGGCGGTCAGCGTCGAGGCCGGGATGGGCTTCGACGGCGCGATCTCCAAGCTGACGGAGCACATGGACGGCCCGCTCGCCGACGAGTTCGCGCTCACGCTGGGCGAGATCCGGATCGGCGAGTCGCGCCAAGACGCGCTCAAGAAGCTGTCCGAGCGCACGAACACGCCCGAGCTGGCGAGCTTCGTCCGCTCGATCATCCAGGCCGACCAGCTCGGCATCTCCCTCGGCCGGATCCTTCGCGTGCAGGCGACCGACAGCCGCCTCAAGCGCCAGGCCGCGGCCGAGGAGAAGGCGATGAAGGCGCCGATCAAGATGCTCTTCCCGACCGTGCTGTTCATCTTCCCGGCCATGTTCCTGGTGATCCTCGGGCCGGCGTTCCTCAACCTCTCAAAGATCTTCTAACCGGAAAACCGGAGGCGACGATGTCCGACACACCCGAGAACCAGGGGGCCGAGACCGAAAAGGGGTTCGGTACGGGGCTGCGCGCACAGCTGCAGCGCCGGCGGGAGGGTGACGGTGCACCGGTCGACGCACAGGGCCCGACCAACGTCGAGCTGCGCTTCGAGCTCACCGCGCGTCCGGCCAACGGTGGCAACGGCGAGGTGATCGAAGGCGTCGTCGGCGGCCCGGACGTGCAGGCGCTGCGGGACGAGCTCGAGGCGTCGCAGGCCCGCGAGGCGAGGCTGCGCGACCAGCTGCAGGAGCGCTCGGAGGCGTATGACCAGAACGTCGGATCCGAGAAGGAGCTCGCCCACCGCGCGCTGACTCTGGACGAGCGCGAGGCGAAGCTGGCGGAGTTCGAGGTCGAGCTCGAGGAGCGCGAGCGGCGCGTCCGCGATCAGCGCGACGCGATCGAAGCCGAGCACGCGCGCGTGGCGAACCTCCAGGCCGAGCTGGCCGCCGACCAGGCGCTCGCGGCCGAGCAGCAGGAGGCCGCCGAGAAGCGGCTTCGCGACCTTGCCGGCGCCGACCGCGAGCGTGAGAAGGCGCTGTCCGAGGTCTCGAAGGCGCAGAGCGCCCTCGCCGACCGCGAGAAGAAGCTTGCGCGCAAGGAGAGTGAGGTCGCCACGCGCGAGCAGGCCGCGACGGCCAGGCTCGACGGACGCGAGCGCGCGCTCACCAAGCGCGAGAACGAGTGGCGCTCCCGCGACAAGGAGCTCTCGGAGCGCGAGCGCAGGCTCGGGCAGCGCGAGAGCGACCTGAAGAAGGAAGCAGCCCGCGTCGCCGCCCGCGACGAGGCCATCGGCGAGCGTGAGGCCGAGGTGCTGCTGCGGCAGGACAAGCTGCGCGACGACTCCGAGCGCTTCGAGCGCGAGCTCGCCGACAAGGGCAAGCTCGCCCAGGAGGCGGTCGCCCGGCTCGCCGAGCTCGATCGGCGCGAGCTCGACCTAACTGCCCGCGAGGCCGAGCTGAACCGCCTACAGGCGTCGATCTCCAACGCCGAGCGCGACGCCAACCGCGGCCGGGACCTCGAGGAGTGGAACGCCAGGCTGGAGCAGCGGGAGCGCGAGCTCGCCGCGCGCGAGGCGGAGGCGGCGAACTTCGAGACGATCTCCGAGTCGCACAAGAAGCGGAGCGAGCGCAAGGAGAACCGTCTCTCACAGCTCGAGGAGAACCTCCACGACAAGCTCAAGGAGCTCGACGAGCGCGAGGGCGAGCTCGACCTGCGCGAGGCGCAGCTCGAGGCCGACGTCCAGATCCGCGGCGACAAGCTCGACGCCAAGGAGGAGGCGCTGACCGAGCTCGAGGAGCGGCTGGCGAACCAGGAGCGCGAGCTCGCCGCCTACGTGGCGAAGGCGCAGACGGAGATCCAGCGCCGCGAGTCCGAGTGGTGGCAGAAGCAGCTCGGGGCCGAGGAGGAAGTCTCCGCCGCCTGACGCGGCTGCCTAAGCTCGCGCCGTGACGCGGCGCGACGCGGTTCGCATAGGCCTGATCTGGGCCGTCTGGCTCGGCGCGATCCTCGTGACGGTCGCGATCGGGCTCTCCGCCGGCGCCTACCACTGGAGCGGCGGCTGGTACGAGGACCACGGGATCTACCCGCTCTTCGCCTGGGACTACAACCTCTATCGCCTGATCGCCGACAACGGCTACCCGGCCCACCGCGTCGGGCAGGAGTACGCGTTCTTCCCGCTGTGGCCGCTGCTGCTGCGCTGGGTCGGCGCGCACTGGGACGCCACCGTCGCGCTCGCTGTCGCCTGGGGCTCGAGCGCGGCCGCCTTCTTCGGCATCGCCTCGGGGTTGCCGGGCAAGCCGCTCCGCAGCGCGCTCGCCCTGGCCTGCTGGCCGGGCTCGTTCGCGCTCGCGATCGCCTATCCCGACGCGCTCGCGCTCGCGGCGGCCGCCTGGGCCGCCGTGCTCGCGCTGCGCGGGAAGCCGCTGGCGGCCGGGCTGCTCGGCGCCGTCGCCGCCTTCGCCCGGCCGAACGGCGTCCTGATCGCGCTCCCGCTCGCCTGGCTCGGCCGACGGAGCGTGCGCGGCTGGGTCGGCGCGGCGCTGCCGGTCGCCGCCGCAGCGATCGTCGAGGGCTACTTCTGGGCGCGCAGCGACCGGGCGCGCGCCTTCTTCGACGCGCAGAAGCTCTGGGGACGTAACGGCCCGCACAACTTCGGCCGCTGGGCCGACCACGTCGGGGGCGTGCTCTCGCGCCACGGGCTCGTGATCGGCGTGCTCGCCGCGGCAGCGGCGCTCGCGCTCGTGTTCGCCTGGCGGCGCTTCGGCCTCTGGACGACCGTGATCGGCGCATATGTCTGCGCCGTCCCGATCCTGCTGGCCGCGACCAGGAGCCTGGAGGGCTTCGCCGACAGCGCGCGCGCGGCGCTCGTGCTGCCGCTGCTGGTGGTGCTGTGGCGCCTCGGGCCGCGCTACCGACCCTGGGCGGCCTTCTCGACCGTGGTCGTGGCCCTTTTGCTCCTCTCGGGAACGATCCAGAGCTTCGGCCGCCAGAGCCTGTTCGCCTTCCCGATCTTCTGGGCGATCGCCGACGGCCCGCGGTGGCTGCGGTGGCCGCCGCTCGCGGTCGCGGGCTTCGCGGGCAACCTCGCGCTCGCGCTGCTGCTGACACACTTCGCGCCCTGATGGCGGAACACATCCTCGTCACCGGTGGCGCGGGGTTCATCGGCTCCCACGTCGTCGACGAGCTCCTCGCG
>JBIOZO010000186.1:0-3730 GCA_044871215.1 Gaiellaceae bacterium
GCAGGGCCGAGCCTCGGCGGGCTGCTCGTGCAGGTGTTTTCGGCGCCGATCGCCCTGGTCGTGGACGCGTTCTCGTTCGTCGTCTCGGCGCTGACGATGCACTCGATCCACCCGCAAGAGCCGCCGACCGAGGTGCCGGGGCGCGGCCACCTGAAGGCCGGCATCCAGTACATCTGGGGCTCGTCGATCGTGCGCGCGAAGCTGCTCTCGACCGCCACGATCAACTTCTTCAACTTCGTCTTCTGGGCGCTCTTCATCCTCTACGTCACACGCGAGCTGGGCGTGCGGCCCGGGATTCTGGGGCTCGTGCTGGGCGCCGGCGCCGTCGGCGGCGTGCTCGGCTCAATCGTGACCGGGCGTCTGAGCCGCCGCTTCGGCGTCGGGCCCGTCTTCGTGTTCGGCTCGGTGCTCTTCCCGGCGCCGCTCGTGCTCGTGCCGCTGGCGGGCGGCGGCGCCTGGCCGATCTACGCCTGCCTGTTCGCGGCCGAGTTCCTCTCGGGCTTCGGCGTGATGATGCTCGACATCTCCGCGAACGCGATCACGACCGCGCTCGTGCCCGATCGCCTGCGCGCCCGCGTCTCCGGCGCGTACATGGTCGTCAACTACGGCGTGCGCCCGCTGGGCTCGCTCGCCGGCGGCGTGCTCGGGACCTGGATCGGCCTGCGTCCGACTCTCTGGATCGCCACGGTCGGCGCGGTCGCGGGCGTGCTCTTCCTGCTGCCCTCGCCGATCCCGCACCTGCGCGAGCTGCCCGAGGCGGACCTATGACGTCGCTCGCGACGTCATCTCAGGACGTGCGGGCTTTGCCCGCGCGGCCGTCGGAAATGACCAGTCGATGCGCTGAGCAGAGGGAGCTGCGGCGGTGAGCCGTTCCGATCTGCTTCGCGACCGGTCGATCCTCGCGCTGCTCGCGGCCGAGGTGATCTCGACCACCGGTGCGCAGATGACCTGGGTCGCGCTGCCCTGGTTCGTGCTGCTGACGACCGGCTCGGCGACGAAGACGACCTTCATGGTCGCCGCCGAGGTGATTGGGTTGGCGCTGTTCGGCCTCCCTGGCGGAAAGCTGCTCGGCCGCCTGGGAGCCCGGCGCACGATGCTGCTCTGCGACGGCGCGCGGGCGCCGCTGATGGCGGTCATCCCCGTCCTCCACTGGACCGGCGGCCTGAGCTACGCGATCCTGCTCGCAGTCGCGTTCGCCCTCGGCGCCTTCGCCGCGCCGTACTTCGCGGCTCAGAAGGTGATCATCCCGGAGCTGCTCGGCGAGGACGAGGAGCGGATCACCGAGGCGCAGGCGCTCTTCCAGGCCGCGACACGGGCGACGCTGCTCGCCGGGCCGGCGCTCGCGGGGATCCTGATCGGGATCGTCGGCGCCACTTCGGTGCTGCTGATCGACGCCTCGACGTACCTCGTCGCCGTCGTTCTGGTCGCCGTCTTCGTCCCGCACCGCCCGCCCGTGCCGCAGGAAGAGGAGCACTCGAACCTGCGCGCCGGTTTCCGCTTCATCAAGCAGGACCGGCTGCTGCGGGTCTGGTGGCCGACGATCGCCGTCGGGGACGCGGCGTGGACGGCGTTCTTCGTCACGGTGCCCGTACTGGTCCTGACCAGGTTCGGCCACCATCCAGGCATCGTCGGCCTGCTGATCGCGTCCTTCGGCGTGGGGGCGCTGGTCGGCAACGCGATCGCCTTTCGGTTTCTCACCCGGCGCTTCCAGGGCCTGGCCGTGATTGCCGCCTGCGCACTCGGCCAGGCCGCGCCGCTTTGGCTGCTCTGGCTGCCGCTGCCCGCGATCGCCCTCTCGGCGCTCATCTTCGCCTCCGGGATCGCGAACGGGCTCGTCAACCCGAGCATGCACGCGATCCTCACCCTGCGCGTGCCGCCGCCGCTGCGGCCGAACGTCTTCGCGACGTCGATGGTCGGCTGGGCGGTGGTCAACCCGCTCGGGCTGTTCTTCACGGGCCCGGTGCTGGACGCGTTCGGGACGACGCCCGTGCTGATCGGCTTCGCCGCGGTTCAGACGGTGACGATGAGCATCATCGCGCTGTCGTCGGCGCGTGAGCTCGGCCGCCAGCGGCTCGAGCCCGCGCTCAGCTGAGCTCGTTCGCCTTGCCCGTCAGCGCGGTGAAGCCGGCCTGCAGGAAGTCGTTGGCCGCCGCGGCGCCGAGCGACCAGGTCAGCAGCCGACCGAAGCGCGGCGCGACGACCTGCGTCGCGGCGAGCCCGGCGGCCACCCACGTGCCGGCGCAGCGGGAGCAGGTGACGAGCTCGCCGATCGCCTGCTCCATGCCGCCGCTCTGAACGGGTTCCTCGTCGCCCTCGTGGGCGTGACCGCGCACGAACGGCTGCCGGATGAAGCTCGTGACTTCGTCGTGCGAGAGCGTGCGCGCGGCCTTGAACGAGGCGGCGCCGAGCACGGCGAAGTCGAGCGCCGTGTGGCATTGCGGGTCGCGACCGAGCGCGCGAGCGAGCGCCCCCGCGACCGCCAGCCCGCCCGCGAAGGCTCCCATGATCGTCGCGTAGGCCTCGTAGGGCGGGCGTTCTTGAACGGAACTCACCCCGCTACCCTTGAGCAAATGGCGGAGTTCAAAACCTCTCAGGCCTACAGACCGACGGGCGACCAGCCGCAGGCGATCGCCGAGCTGAGCGCCGGCATCGACGCCGGCGAGCGTTACCAGACGCTGCTCGGTGCGACCGGCACCGGCAAGACGGCCACCATGGCCTGGATCGTCGAGCAGGTGCAGAGGCCGACGCTCCTGATCGCGCACAACAAGACGCTGGCCGCCCAGCTCTGCAACGAGCTGCGGGAGTTTTTTCCGGACAACGCGGTCGAGTACTTCGTCTCCTACTACGACTACTACCAGCCCGAGGCGTACGTCCCACAGGCCGACCTCTACATCGAGAAGGACAGCTCGCGGAACGACGACATCGACCGTCTCCGCCACGCCGCGACCGCCGCGCTGCTCTCGCGACGCGACGTGATCATCGTCGCCTCGGTCTCGTGCATCTACGGCCTCGGCTCGCCCGAGGAATACGAGAAGCGCGTCGTCTTGCTCGCGACCGGCGAGGAGCACGACCGCGACCTCGTGCTGCGCAAGCTCGTCGACATCCAGTACTCGCGCAACGACACGTTGCTCGGCCGCGGCCGCTTCCGCGTGAAGGGCGACATGGTCGAGGTGCAGCCCGCGCACATGGAGTCGGCGTACCGGATCTCGTTCTTCGGCGACGAAGTCGAGCAGATCACCCATTTCGACCCGCTCACCGGCGAGGTCTACGCGAAGCTGGAGCACCTCGCGCTCTTCCCGGCGACGCAGTACGTGACCTCGAAGCCGACGGTCGAGCGCGCCTCGGAGCAGATCCGGCACGAGCTTTCCGAGCAGGTCAAGCTCTTCGAGTCGCAGGGGAAGATGCTCGAGGCGCATCGCATCAGGCAGCGCACCGAGTACGACCTCGAGATGATGCTCGAGCTCGGCTTCTGCAACGGGATCGAGAACTACTCGCGCCACCTCGACGGCCGCCCGCCGGGCTCGGCGCCGCACACGCTGCTGGACTTCTTCCCGTCCGACTTCGTCGTCTTCGTCGACGAGTCGCACCAGACGGTGCCACAGGTCGGCGGCATGTACGAGGGCGACCGGTCGCGCAAGGAGACGCTGGTCGAGCACGGCTTCCGGCTGCCGTCGGCGCTCGACAACCGGCCGCTGCGCTTCGACGAGTTCCTCGGCAAGGTGCCGCAGCT
>JBIOZO010000187.1:0-7320 GCA_044871215.1 Gaiellaceae bacterium
CGGAGGTAGGTGTCGACGCTGGCGATCACGATCCGGGCGTCGATCGTGATCAGCTCGATCCCGATCACGGCGATCCGGATGTAGGCGTCGATCACGAGGCCCTTGTCCAGGATCAGCTCGACGACGTCCGCCAGCCCGCTCGGGCTGGGCGCTCGCTGCAGATAGTTGCTCGCCGTTCCCTGCGTCGCTATGGCCATCTGCAGGCGTTATCCCTCGGATTCCGCGTTTGAACCCCCGTTTCTGCGGCGGTCGAGCTCGTGCACGATTCCGGCCACGGCGACCAAACCGCCGAAGACCGCCAGCGCACGGCTCCGGCCCAGGAAGTTGGCGATGCTGAGGGCGGCACCCATCGCTAGCCCGAGCTCAGCGCCTTCTTGCGCTCCTCACGACGGCTCTCGCGCTCTTTCCGCTCCTGCTCACGGTCCTCGTCGCTCGAGTCGTCCGACGAGTCGTTGCTGCCGCGGCTCTCGGCCTCCTGCTTGTCGCCGTCCTCATCCTCCTCGTCGCCGCCCTCCTGGTTCTGCTCCATCTCCGCGGGCGTCGACTTGTACTCGAGGTCCTGGGCGTCGGCGAACTCGACGTAGGCCTTGAAGCGCGCGAGGTCGGCCTGCACGGCCCGTTTCACGAAACGCATCCCCGACGCCATCTTCTCGACCACGCCGGTGGGGAGAAAGTCCATGTCGACCATCACGCGGGTGAGGTTGTCGTCGATCTTGTGAAAAGTGACGACGCCCGAGTGCTGCATCCCGCTCTCGGTCTTCCACGCGATGCGGTCGTTCTTGCGCTGCTCGGTGATCTCACCGTCCCATTCGCGCGTCCAGAACCAGATCTTCTCGCTGACGTGGATCTTGTTCTCGTCCTCTTCGCTCACCTCGAGGACTCGGTGCATGAAGTTCGGCCATTCCTCCCATTTCGTCCAGGCGTCGTACGCCTGGTTCACGGGGACTGCCACGTCGGTCCAGCGCTGGATCGGCAGCCGGCGCGTCTTGCCGCCCTTCTGGCTGCCTTTATCACTACCACCGCCGCCGCCCATCAGCTTCGACGCGGCCTTGCCCATCAGGCCGCCGTTCTCGCCCATCTGCTTCTTGGCTCCCTCGGCAGCCTTGCCGCCGAGCTCCTCGGCCTCTTCGTTGGCCTCGCCGGTGAGCTTCTTGACGAGGTCGGGTCCCTTGGTGGCCACGAGCCCAGCCGCCGCGGCGGCGGCCGCGGTCGCCAGCGCGGGCATCAGCTTCTCCTTGCTCATCATCCCCGAGCCGTTGCCGTCCGGGGAGATCTTGTCCTTGACTTCTTCCATTGCCTGGGCCATCAGGTGGCCTCCTTCGCTCACGGGAAATTGGTTGACGACCGACTTGCCGAGCGTGCGGGTCGCTAAACGCCCCTACTTGACGGCGCGCTTGGCCTTCGCGACGCCCTGGTTCGCCTTGCCCTTCGCGACGTCGGCTGTGCCCTTGCGCTCGGTCGAGAGGTTGCCGCCCTTCTGGCCGACCTTCTCCTTCGCCTTGCCCTTCAGCTCCTGCGCCTTGCCCTTGGCCTGCTGTGTGCGGTCACCCATCGTCGACCCCCTCGGTCGTGTGTTGGACCAGCGTTCCGTTCCCCGCTCTGCAAACGGGAAACCGTCCGATCAGGCCAGATTCGCGGCGGTGGCGCGGATCTTCTCGAGCTGCTCCTGGAGCTCTTTCGTGCGCTCGAGGTCGGCGCTCTCGAGCTCGCGGCGCACCTGGCGTTCGCGCAGGCGGAGGAGCAGCTCCTTGGCGGTCTCGTCGTCGATGCCCTCGGTCGCAGCGCGCGCGTCGAGCTCGGCCAGCAGCGGCACGAGCTCCGCCTCCGGCTCGCGCGGGTCGAGCAGGTGGTCGCGCGCTCGACGATGGAGCTCCGCGTCGAAGTGGTCGGGCGAGAGCTCGGCGAGCAGCTCGCGCAGCTCCGGGTGGGCGGAGACGCCCGCCAGCGCGTCGCGCTCGAGCCTGAACCCCTTCTCGAGCAGCCGCGGGCTGATCTCGCCGGTCGCTCGCCCGCCGCGGCCGGGAGCAAACCCGGCCTGCGTCTCCTTCGGGAGGTCGAGCCGGTCGGCCGCAAGGCGCACGGCATCCTGCCGCTCGGGCGAGTCCTCGAACCGCGACAGCACCTCGCGCACGCGCACGAAAGCTTCCTGCCGGTCCGGCGCGCGCTCGATCTCGAGTCGTACCCGATACGACAGGTAGCTCTCCGCCCGGCCGAGCAGCTCGTCGAACTCATCGGCGAGGTCGGCAGGGTCGCGGCCAGGCGGCAACGTCACGACCCGCACGTCGAAGCCCTGCGCGGCCGCGAGCTCCATCCCCCGCAGCGTCGCGGCCTCGCCGGCCGCGTCGCCGTCGAAGCAGAGCCACGCCTTGTGAGTCAGCCGTGAGAGCTCCTTCAGCTGCCGCTCGGTGAGCGCGGTGCCCATCGACGCGACCACCGGCTCGAGCCCGGCCTGGTGCAGCGCCAGTACGTCGGTGTTCCCCTCGACCACGACCGCGCGCTCCTGCTTCGCGATCGCCGTGCGCGCGAGGTCGAGGCCGTAGAGCATGTCGCCCTTGCGAAAGAGCTCGCCCTCCGGCGAGTTGACGTACTTCGCTCGGAGCGGGTCGTCCTCGCGCAGCTTGCGGGCCTGAAAACCGCGCACGCGCCCGCGCGCGTCGGCCAGCGGGAAGAGCAAGCGCCCGTTGAAGTAGTCGTTGCCACGACGGTTGACGAGACCCGCCGCGCTCAGCTCCTGGCCGGTGAAGCCCTTCTCGCGCGCCTTTCTCGCAAGCGTCGCGCCGCCCGGCGCCAGTCCGAGCCGGTAGGCGCGGCACACCTCGTCGCCCAGCCCGCGGCTCTCGAGGTATGCGCGCGCGGCCTCCCCGCGCGGTGAGTCCCAGAGGTAGCGCTCGTAGAACGAGGTGGCCTGCTCGAGGAGTTGAAGGAGTCGCTCGCGCCGGCCACGCGCCGCGTCCTGCTCGGGCGAGGTCTCCTCGTACTCGAGCGTCACGCGGAAGCGCTCCGCCAGCCATTCGACCGCCTGGACGAAGTCGAGCTGCTCGGTTTCGCGCACGAACGTGATCACGTCGCCGCCCTTGCCGCAGCCGAAGCAGTAGAAGAACTTGTCGGCCGGGTTGACGGAGAAGCTCGGCGTCTTCTCGTCGTGAAACGGGCACAGACCGGTCCAGCGAGCGCCCGAGCGGCGCAGCTGCGTTCGGGCCTGCACGACCTCGACCATGTCAGCCGCGTCGACCGCCTCGCGCACCGAGGTCTCCTTGATCCGGGCCATCAGAGGCTCTCGGCGTAGCTGAGCGCGAAACGGTCTGTCATGCCTGCGACGTAGTCGATCACGTCGTCGACCGGATCGCCACGGTCGAGCAGGTGATCGAAGATCCGCTGCACCGTCGCCCGCGCCCGTACGTGCTCGGCGCGAGCGGCATCCCCGAGGTAGACGCGCTGGAACATGAACGAGCGCAGCGCGAGCATCGCCGCGCCGACCTCCTCGCTCTGCTGGATGTCTCCCGCGCGTGAGGACGTCTCGACGAGGTCGTGGACGAGCGCGTCGATCCGCTGCGAGCCCGTCGGCCCGAGCAGCTCGATCTCGGAGGCGGGTAGCTCCTCGGGCGCAAGCACGCCGGCGCGGACGGCGTCGTCGATGTCGTGGTTGATGTAGGCGACGCGGTCGACGAGGCGGACGATCTTCCCCTCCAGCGTGTCGGGCTCATTCGGACCCGTGTGGTTGAGGATTCCGTCGCGCACCTCGGCGGTCAGGTTCAGACCGCGGCCGTCCCGCTCGAGCGCGTCGACGATCCGCAGCGAATGCTCGTTGTGGCGGAACCGGCGCTCGAATCGCTCGCGGAGCGCCTCGTCAAGGGCTTCCTCGCCCGCGTGCCCGAACGGCGTATGGCCGAGGTCGTGGCCGAGGCCGATCGCCTCGACCAGATCCTCGTTCAGGCGTAGGGCACGTGCCACCCCACGCGAGATCCCGGTCGTTTCGAGGGTGTGCGTCAGGCGGGTGCGGTAGTGGTCGCCGGCCGGGTCGACGAAGACCTGGGTCTTGTGCATCAGCCGCCGGAACGCCTTGGTGTGAACGATCCGGTCCCGGTCGCGCTGAAACGGCGTCCGCAGCCGGCAGGGCTCCTCGTCGCGCACCCGTCCGCGCGTCTCGTAGGAGCGAACCGCAAGCGGCGAGAGCCACCGCTCCTCGTGCTCGCGAACGCCCGCCTCGAAAGCGTCGGCAGTCCGACCGGCGAGCTCCGCCATCGGCTCCGATGCTAGCCCTTCGACCGAACGGCGCAGCCCAGGCCTGACGCACACCCCCACCCTCATTGGGAGGGGTTGCAACCCGCCTCCCTCGTGGTCGACGCTATCGGCGAATCTTTGTCCTGTCTGTGCCGGCTCAGTGCCGAATTCGCGCCGATGTGCCCACAGCGTCAGATGATGATCGGGACGGTTCCCCCGTCGGCGCTCCATGCGGCCCCGGTCACGTACGACGCGCGGTCCGAGCACAGGAAGGCGATCACCGCGGCGATCTCTTGTGGCTCTGCGAGTCGGCCGAGCGGGCGTCCCCTGCCGACCGACTCGAGCACCTCGTCGCGGGTCTTCCCGCTGCGGCTGGCCTGCTGATCGGCCAGGCCGCCCTCACCGAGCCAGGCTTCGGTGGCGGTCGGGCCGGGCGTGATCGCGTTGCAGCGTATTCCGTCGGCCGCGTAGAGATCCGCGACGAGCCGCGACAACGAGAGGACGGCGGCCTTCGTCACGGTGTAATCCGGCATCCCGGTCGAGGGGCGCTTTCCGGCCGTGGACGAGACGTTGACGATCACGCCCCCGCCGCGCTCCTTCATGCCCGGGACGGCTGCGCGGATCGCGCGCACGTAGCTCATCACGTTCAACTGCCAGACCTCGTCCCACTGTTCGTCGCTAACCGCCAGGAAGTCACGCTGCTCGGCGTAGCCGACGTTGTTCACCAGGATGTCCAGCGCGCCCGCCTCCCCGACGACGCGCTCCGGTTCGCCCGCCCGCCCGAGATCGGCCTGGACGTGCTTCGACTCACCGATGCCGGGCGGCTCACCTCGCCCGCAGGTGGTCACCTCCGCCCCCTCGGCCGTGAGCAACTCGGCGGTGGCCCGGCCGATCCCTCCGGTCGACCCGGTCACGAGGCAGATTCGTCCTTGCAGGCCGAGATCCAAGGGCGGCTAGTCTAGTGCGGCCGTGACGACGATCCTGCTGGCCCGCCACGGCGAGACCGATTGGAACCGCGAGGGCCGTTTTCAGGGGCACGCCGACCCGTCGCTGAACGACACGGGACGGGAGCAGGCGGCACAACTTGCCGTCGAGCTCGAGGACGTGGCACTGGTCGCCGTCTACTCGAGCCCGCTGCGCCGGGCCTACGAGACCGCCGAGCTCGTGGCGGCCCCCCACGGTCTGACGCCGGTTGCGCTCGAGGCACTGCGCGAGGTTGACGTCGGTTCGTGGCAGGGCCTGAGGCGAGAGGAACTCGAAGAACGCCACCCTGAGGGGTTCGCGCGCTGGCTCGACTACGAGCAGGGCTGGGAGGATGGCGAGACCTACGACGAGATGAGCCGCCGCGTCGTCCCGGCACTGTTGGAGCTCGCTCGAGAGCACGAAGGGGAGCAGATCCTCGCAGTCACACACGGCGGCCCGATCCGCGCGGCGTTCGCCTTTGCGAGCGGCTCTTCCCACGCCGAGGCGCGACGCCTCGGCCCCGCGATCGGGAATGCCTTCGTCGCCAGATTCGCCGTCGAGAGCGGCGCACTGCGACCACTAGACTGAGGCCGAGCGTTGGACGACTACACCAACAAGTACAAGGGCGAGCAGGTCGAGGTCGCGCTCTTCGGCGGCGACTACCAGGACGGGGTGCTCACGGCCTACTGCCTGCTCGACGACGTTGCCCATCTCGAGCTGAACGGGCACATCCTGATTCCGTTGCAGAACATCGCCTCGCTGCACTGCTCCAGCCGCTGCGACGCGCCCGAGCCCGACTGGCCGCCACGCGGGCTCGAGGAGGACGAGCAGCCGGACGACACCTGAGCCGTGCGCTGGTGGCTCGTCACGGCCTGGAACCTCCTCAAGGCCTGGTTGCTGGTGGCCGGGGGCTGCGCGATCGTCGGCGCGATCGGCTGGGCGCTCGGCGGCTACCGCCTGCTGTCACTGCTGGTCTTCTTCGCGTTGCTCGTCGCCGGTGCGGCGTACTGGTACGGCGATCGGGTCGTCCTCGGCCTTGTCGGTGCGCGTGAGCTGCCGATCGGCGACTCGCCGGCGCTCCATGCCAGCGTCTCCGCCCTGGCCGGCCTGGCCGGCGTGCCAAAGCCTCGCGTGTACGTGCTTCCCGCGGGGCTTCCGCTCGCGTTGGCCGCGGGCCGCGGGCCCCGTGGCGGTGCGATCGCCGTCAGCCGTGGACTGCTGGTCGCGGCGCCACCGGCCGAGCTCGACGGGCTGGTCGCGCACGAACTCAGTCACATCCGCAACCGCGACGTGCTCGTGCAGTCGGCCGCGGTCGTCGTTGCCGCAGCGTTGATCGAGACGAGCCGCGTCGGCGGATGGCTGCAGCGCACGCTGCTGTTCGTGCTTGGCCCGCTTGCCGCGGCGATCGTGCACCTGCTCCTCTCGCCGAAGCGCGAGTTCGCCGCGGACCGCGCCGCTGCGGCGCTGTGCGGGTCCCCGCACGGGCTCGCCGATGCGTTGACGAGGCTCGACCGCGCCGCGGAACTCGTCGAGTTCCGCGCGAGCGCTGCGACCGAGCCGCTCTACACGATCAACCCCTTCGCCGAGGAAGGGCTGGCGGGCCTGTTCGTGACACATCCGCCCGTCGGTGAGCGCGTCCGCCGGCTGCGCGCGCTCGATCCCGAGTGGCGCGAGAAGCTGCGCGCTGCCTAGAACGACGAAGAGCCGCACGAGGCGGCTCTTCTGGAAATAGTCGGCGGCGACCTACTCTCCCGGGAGGTTGCCCTCCGAGTACCATCGGCGCGAGCGGGCTTAACTTCTCTGTTCGGAATGGGAAGAGGTGTACCCCCGCCGCTATCACCGCCGAAACTGTCAAGAGCGCGCGCAAGCGCACCCTCAAAACTCCATAGCAGCGACAACGAGTTCTAAATCAAGACCTCGGGCAATTAGTACGGGTCCGCTGAACGCATTGCTGCGCTTGCACGTCCCGCCTATCAACGTGGTGGTCTCCCACGGCCCTTACTCCCTCGAAGGGGATGGGAAGCCTCATCTCGAGGTGGGCTTCCCGCTTAGATGCTTTCAGCGGTTATCCCATCCAGACGTGGCTAATCAGCAGCGCCGTTGGCACGACGACTGATACACCAGAGGTCTGTTCGT
>JBIOZO010000188.1:0-5291 GCA_044871215.1 Gaiellaceae bacterium
CCGAACGCCTCCGGCAGCTGCGCCTCCATCGCCGCGAGCGGCTGCGGCGTGCGGATGCCGGCGACCACGTCCTCGCCCTGCGCGTCGGCGAGGAACTCGCCGTAGAGGCCCGGCTCGCCGGTCGAGGGGTCACGCGTGAACGCGACGCCTGTCCCGGAGCCCTCGCCCTTGTTCCCGAAGACCATCTGGACGACGTTGACGGCCGTGCCGAGGTCGTCGGGGATCCGGTGCGCCCGGCGGTAGACCTGCGCACGCGGCGTGTCCCACGACTCGAACACGGCGCGCACGGCGCGGGCGAGCTGCTCGCGCGCGCCCTGCGGGAACGGCGCGCCGGTGTCGTCCGCGTAGATCTCTTTGAAGGTCCCGACGAGCTCCCGCAGGTCGTCCGCGTCGAGCTCGACGTCCTGCTGCACCCCCCGTGCCTGCTTCAGGTCGGCCAGCGCCTGCTCGAAGCGATGCGCGTCGACACCCTCCACGACCTCGCCGTACATCTGGATCAGGCGCCGGTACGAGTCGTACGCGAAGCGCGGGTTGTCCGTGCTGGAGGCGAGCCCCTCGACCGCGTCGTCGTTCAGGCCGAGGTTGAGGATCGTGTCCATCATCCCGGGCATCGAGACCGCGGCGCCCGATCGCACCGAGACGAGCAGAGGGTTCTCCGGGTCGCCGAAGCGCTTGCCCGTGCGCTGCTCGAGCGCGTCGATGTGCTGCTCGATCTCCTCGGGCAGCCCCTGCGGCAGCTGCTGGCCGTTCGCCATGTAGGCGCGGCAGGCGTCCGTCGTGATCGTGAAGCCCGACGGCACCGGCACGCCGAGCTGCGTCATCTCGGCGAGGCCGACGCCTTTGCCGCCGAGCAGCTCCCGGCCGCCGGCGGACGGCTCGTCGAACCCGTAGACGTAACGCCCGTTCCCTCGCATTGCAGGGAATCTTTCCACGCGCGTGCTGCGTACACTCGATTGATGATGCGCGTGGTGCTCGCGGCGCTCGCCGCGCTCCTGCTGGTAGCGCCTGCCGGGGCGGGCAGCATGGCCCCGTCGAGCCGGATCGCCTTCGGACGCGATCTCGGCGGCCTCACCGGCGACCTGACGAGCCTCTACACCATCCGACCGAACGGAACGGGCCTGCGACGCCTGACGGTGCCGCCCACGAGGCAGGCACTCGGCGGCGACTCCGGGCCGGTCTGGGCGCCGGGCGGCAAGAGCCTCGTCTTCGAGCGGAACCTGCCCTACTGGGGCACCGACCGGATGCACCTGATGTCGGTCTCGGCCCGCGGGGGCGCCACGCGGCAGCTGACGACCGGCCCGTTCGATGCGATGCCGTCGTTTTCGCCCGACGGCCGGCGGATCGCGTTCACGCGGGTCGTGCAGTCGCTCGTCGCGCCGACGGCATCGCTCTTCACGATGGACGGCGGCGGCCGGCACGTCGAGCCGCTGCTGGCGAACGGGATCGACCTCTCGGCCGCCTGGTCGCCCGACGGGAGCACGATCGCGTTTTCGCGCCTCGAGTCGACGAGCCGGCCGCTTCGCGAGGCGACGCTGTACCTCGCCGATTCGGACGGCTCCAACCTCCGCAGCCTCGGGCTGCACGGACTCTCACCGGCGTGGTCGCCGGACGGCAAGCGGCTCGCGTTCATCTCGTTCGATGACGGGAACGAGCCCCCGTGCCCCGCCGCCTCGTGCCCGCCGAGCGGCGAGCTCTACATCGTCGGTGTTGACGGGAGCGGCCTCAGGCGGCTGACGCGCAGCAAGGCCGACGACGAGCATCCGAGCTGGTCGCCGGACGGCTCGCGAATCGCGTTCGCCAGCGGCTTCGACGTGCGCAGCCAGGGCCACCCGCCGTGGCTGATGGTGATCCGGGCCTCGGGCGGCAACGCGGCGCGGGTCGGGCACGTGAGCGGCGTGCTCGACCCGTCGTGGAGCCCCGCGGGCGTGCGCTAGGGTGGCCGGGATGAAGCTCGAGGGCGTCCACCACGTCACGGCCATCACCGGCGATGCGCCGAGGAACGTCGACTTCTACGCCCGCGTCCTCGGTCTGCGCCTCGTCAAGAAGAGCGTCAACCAGGACGATCCCACCGTCTACCACCTCTTCTACGGCGACGAGGAGGGCGCGCCCGGCAACGACATCACGTTTTTCGAGTACCCCGGCGCGCGCCAGGGCAAGGCCGGCGCCGGGATGGTGCACACCGTCGGCTGGCGGGTCGCCTCATCCGAGGCGATCGACTTCTGGGAGGGCCGTCTGGCCGGCGAGGGCACGGCGGGCGAGCGCTACCCCGACGGCCGGCTCGGCTTCCACGACCCGGAAGGGCTGAGGCACATCCTGATTCCTGGGGAGAGCCCGGACGAGCCGCTGATCGCCGACCACCCCGAAGTGCCGAAGGAGTTCGCGCTCCAGGGCTTCAACGGTGTGCGCGCGTACGCGGCGGACCCGGAGCAGAGCCGGCGCTTCCTCGAGGAGACGCTCAGCTTCGAGGCGCACGGTGAGATGGGCTGGGAGGCGCGTGGCGAGGACCGCGGCGGGCTCTACTTCTACGACCAGAGCGACGAGCGAGGCGTCCCCGGCGCGGGGACGGTCCACCACGTGGCGTGGGCTTCGACAATGGACGAGCACGAGGCCTGGCAGCGGCGCGTCGCCGAGAGCGGCGCCTCCCCTACGCCCGTGATCGACCGCTTCTACTTCAAGTCGATCTACTTCCGCGAGCCGAGCGGCGTCCTGTTCGAGATCGCGACGATCGGCCCGGGCTTCACCGCCGACGAGCCGCTGGAGACGCTCGGCGAGCGGCTCTCGCTGCCACCGAACTACGAGCACCTGCGCGACCGGCTCGAGGGCGTGCTGACGCCGCTGCCGGACCTGCGCGCGCTTCGCGCCGGCAAGTGACGATCACGCACCTCGAGCGGCCGGCCGCGGGCGAGCCGGCGGGCCTGCTCGTGCTCTTCCACGGCCGCGGCGCCGACGAGCGCGACCTGTTCCCGCTGCTCGACGTGCTCGACCCCGAGCGGCGACTGCTGGGCGTGACGCCGCGCGGGCCGCTCGCGCTAGCGCCGGGAGGCGCGCACTGGTACGCGTTCCAGCAGGTCGGCTATCCGGATCCGACGACGTTCTTCGAGACCTACCGGGCCGCTGGCGAGTGGCTCGACGGGCTCGGCTTCGAACCGGAGCGGACGATTCTCGGCGGCTTCTCGCAGGGCTCGGTGATGACCTACGCCCTCGGCCTCGGCGAAGGGCGGCCGCGACCGGCGGCGATGGTCGCGCTAAGCGGCTTCATGCCGACCGTCCCCGGGTTCGAGCTCTCGCTGGAGGCGCCGCTGCCACCGGTTGCGATCGGCCACGGCACCTACGACAACGTGATCTCGGTCGAGTTCGCGCGGCAGGCCCGCGAGGCGCTCGAAGGCGCTGGCGGAGAGGTGCTCTACCGGGAGTACCCGCTCGCCCACAACGTCGACGCCGACTTCTTGCAGGAGCTCGCGCCGTGGCTGAGCCGCTACTTGACCGGCGGCACGTAGCCGGGACGGCGTCGCGCTCGGAAGTCGGCCAGCCAGGCCACCGCCCGCAGGCCCATCCAGACCGGGGTCAACAGGACGTAGAAGACGACGACGGCCGCGCCGAGGATCGTCCACCACATCGCCCAGCGCCAGAGCGGGACAGGCGGCTTCGGCTTCACGTGACCGGCGCGCGCTCCGGCGTCCCGGCCTCGGCCTGCCGCCGCTCGACGAGCCGGATCACGCGCGCGGCCGTCTCCTCGATCGACAGGTCGGAGATCTCGATCACGGGACAGCCCAGCCGCCGGTGCAGCGTCTCGGCCTCTTCCAGCTCGGCGTAGATCTCGAGCAGCTCCGCGTAGGCCCGCTCGCCGCCGCCGAGGCGCCTCGCGCGCTGCTTCCGGATCTCGCGCAGGCGCTCGGCGTCGATCGTCAGGCCGACGATCTTCGTGGGGTCGATCGTGAACAGCGCCGACGGCGGCTCGATTCCTTTCACGACCGGGACGTTGGCGGTCTTGTAGCCGAGGTAGCCGAGGTACATCGAAAGCGGCGTCTTCGACGTGCGCGAGACGCCGACGAGCACGATGTCGGCGTCGTGCAGCCCGGTGCCGACGCCGTCGTCGTACTTGACCGCGAACTCGATCGCGGCGATCCGCTTGAAGTACGCCGAATCGAGCGGCGGGCGCGCCCCGGGCGTCATCTTCGCCGCGACGCCGGCGACTCGCGCGACGGCCTCGATCGGATGCCCGAGCAGGTCGCAGTAGTGGAGCTTGTAGCGCCGACAGATCGCGCGCGCGGCCTCTCGCAGCTCCGGGTGGACGAGCGTGTAGACGATCACGGCCGGCCGGCCCTTCGCCCGGTTGAGCGCCAGGTGGAGGTCGTCCACCGTCTCGACGCGCGGGTGGCGGATCTCCTCGAACTCCTGCTCCGGGAACTGCGCCTCGAGGGCGTGCACGAGCCGGACGGCCGTCTCGCCCGTGGAATCCGAGATCACGTGCAGCTCGACGGGAGGGTTGTTCACGGCCAGGGAGGCTACCGCCGAGACTCAGCGGCGAGCGCTGCCGACGATCAGCGGGCGCTCGAACCTCGGCGCTTTCGGCACCTCGCCGTGCTCGACCGTCTCGACCTCGAGCTCCGAAGCCTCGAGCGCCGCGAGCGTGTCGCGGTTCGGGTTGCAGCCCACGAGGTTGTAGAGCGGCCGCACCCGGTCCTGCCACTTCGCCAGGCTCGGGTCGTCGGAGCGCACGTGCTCGAGGAAGAGCAGGCGGCCGGTCGGCTTCAGGACGCGCGTGAGCTCGCGCAGCGCGGCTTCCTGGTCGGGAACGCTGCAGAGCACGAAGGTCACGACGGCGGTGTCGAACGTGGCCTCCGGGAACGGCAGGCCGTCGACGCCGGCGCTGACGATCTCAGCCGCCGGATTCACCTCCTGCGAGCGCCTCGTGAGACGGCGGCGCATGTGCTCGTCGGGCTCGGCGAGCACGAGGCGCGTCACCGCCTCGGGATAGTGCTCGAGATTGAGCCCGGTGCCTGCGCCGACCTCGAGCGTCACGCCCTCGGCGGAGGCGAGCAGCTTACGCCGCTGGTCGCGCAGGCCGGCGTCCTCGGAGCCCTTGCTGACCGTGTCGTAGAACCTCGCGAACAGACGCCGCCGGATGGCCATACGCGTGCTCGATGCTCGTCCCGAGGCCGCCAGCTGTCAAGCGGAACCCCGATAACGTAGGCGCATGTCGAGCGACCCCGTCACGATGGACAAGATCGTCTCGCTCTGCCGGCGCCGGGGCTTCGTCTTCCCCTCGTCCGAGATCTACGGCGGCCTCG
>JBIOZO010000189.1:0-3779 GCA_044871215.1 Gaiellaceae bacterium
ACGCTGCCTCGTGCAGCGAGCTCGCCGTTGGCGTTTCGGCGGCTCAGACGCGGGTCATCTGGTCGATGCAGACGGTCAATGCAAGGATGAGCGCGTCGTCCTCGCCCGGGGCGATCTCGATCCCGTAGGTGTCCCTGATCCGGAACCAGCGCTTCGAGACCTCGGCCACCTTGTCCCCGCCGCGCTCGATCTTGTACTCGTGGTTGACGACGTTCCCTTTCGCCTCCATGTCTTCCCCGTCGTCGAGGCTGATGGAGAAGCGGTCGCGCAACGGGGTGATCATGGCCTTCTTGATCGTCGCCACCGTCTGGCCGTCGCGCTCGATCTCCATCGTGTCGCGGACGCGCAGCTTCTTCTCCTGGACTGAAAAGAGCTCGGCGCCGGAGGCGTCCTCGAGCACGAGCGTGTCGCGGACACGCAGTGCCTTTCCGTCGACCTTGAACGCGCGCTTGTCTTCCTCGTTCTTGATCCAGTAATCGTCGCCGATCGAGAAGAGCTTCTCGCGCATCCGGTACTTGGTGCCACCGTCGTCGCGGCGGCCGCGTAGAAGCGGCATGTCGTCCTCCTTGTCGTCGGCGAATCCTCGCGCCCGGACCCTAACCAGCCGCATCGGTGGAGGCGTCCTCGATCTCCCGATGGGTGGGCCGCAGCCCGGACGCCCACCGATGCGGCCGCTGCTGCGCAGCCGGGACCGCTTCGAACGCCGGCACCGCGTGGCGCGGGTGGGCGGCGAACCAGGCTGCATAACGCCTGGCGAGCGGCGTAGCGCTCACGCCGTGCAGAAGCACCGAGAGCGCGACGGTGAGGAAGACCGTGTTCAGCAAGACCGACTCGTGCGCGAGGTTGGCATCCTCGACCAGGATCACCGCGAAGACGATCGACGCCAGTCCCCGCGGTCCGAACCAGCCGACGAAAGCGACCGTCGGTCGCCTAGCGCCCGATCCGAGCATCGCCAGGACGACGGGAACCATCCTGACGACAGTCAAGCTCAGGAGTGCATAGAGAACGACAGCTCCCGAGAGGTGGTGGAGCGTCGGTACGAGCATGACAGCGCCGAAGAGAACGAACGTGACCGCACCAAGCAGGCCGCCGGTCTCCTCGAGGAAGAGCGTCACCTCGCCTCCGACATCGCCACGCAAGGTTCCGAAGACGGCGCCGCCGACGAAGGCGGCGATGAACCCGCTGCCACCCATCCAGACCGCCAGCCCGTACGCAAGGGCGGCCCCTACGACCGGAACGACCTGCAGCCAGATCGGATCGATGAGCCGTCGCGGGATGCCCTGCCTGACCACGACCGCCGCAGCGACTCCGGCAAGCACGCCGCCGACGATCCCGTAGCCGATCTCCTCGAGCACAAGGTGCACCGCCGCGCCGTGTCCGACCGCGCCCTCGTGGGCTTCGGCAATCGCGATCGCAATCAGCAGCAGCGGGACGCAGATGCCGTCGTTTAGCCCACTCTCGACATTCAGGCCCTGGCGGATGCGGGACGGAATCCGGGGGTCGGTAACGACCGCCTGCCCGAGCGCAGCGTCCGTGGGTGCGAGGACGATCGCAAGCAGCACGGCCTCGATGAACGCAAGCTGTCCGAAAACGACGACAGCCGCGAGAGCGCCGGCCACGATCGTCAGCGGCAGCCCGATCGCGAGCAGGCGAAGAGGCACGACGTACTGGCGGCGCAATGCCGCGAGGTCGATTCGCGAAGCGTCCGAGAAGAGCACGACCGTCAGCGTCGCCTCGGCGACCCAGCGGACGGATTCGCTACGGATCGTCGGGTCTAGCCAACCAAGCACGTCCGTGCTCGCGACGATGCCGCCAGCGACGAAGACCATCGCCGGCGTGATCCCGGATCCCAGGAGCTTTCGCGAGACCGCCGCGTACGCGAGTACGAGGAGCGCAATCGCGACGAGACCCGAGCCGCTCAACCCTCACGCTCCGCCACGGAGGCGCTCCTGCCTCCGCGTCATGCGTTGGGTCGGGTGATGCAGCGGAAACCGATATGGCCCGTCGATGTGTCGAGCGCCTCGCCTTGGCGCGCGGCCGGCCGGTAGCGCAAGCAGTAGTTCGGCGCGCACAGGTGTGAGCCGCCCTTGATCACCCGCCGCGGAATGGTCTCACCAGGCGCAGAGCTCGACGCGTCGGTCGTGACCCTCGGGTTGCGAGGGATGCAGCAGGGGCTCTCGACCTCGCCCGGGTGCCGCATCGTGAAGTAGTCGGTCGTCCACTCCCAGACGTTGCCGGTCATGTCGTAGAGCCCGTAGCCGTTCGGCGGGAACGAGCCGACCGGAGAGGTGCCTTCGTACCCGTCGAGCTTCAGGTTCTGCCAGGGAAACTCGCCCTGCCAGGTGTTCGCCATCGGCTTCCCGTCAGGGAAGTGCTCGTCGCCCCAACTGAAGACCGCACCGTCCAGCCTGCCGCGGGCGGCGTACTCCCACTCTGCTTCGGTCGGCAGCTCCTTACCTGCCCACGTCGCGTAGGCCTCGGCGTCCTCATAGGCGACGTGCACGACTGGGTGACGGTCGCGACCGTTGATCGTCGAGCCGGGCCCTTCGGGCCGCTTCCAGAAAGCGCCGGGGGCGTACTCCCACCAGTTACGGAAGTCGCGCACGTCGACCGGACCTCCCGTCTTGTGGAAGACCAGCGAGCCGGGGACGAGCAGGTCGGGGTCGGCGTCCGGGTAGAGCGCGGGGTCGAGCGGCCGCTCGCAGAAGGTCACGTAGCCCGCGTCTCGCACGAAGCGGCGGAACTCGGCGGCGGTAACCGGCCGCTCGTCCATCCAGAAGCCGTCCACAGCGACGCGATGTACTGGCCGCTCTTCCGGATAGAAGTCCTCGGAACCCATCCGGAACTCGCCTGCGGGAATCCAGCGCATGTTCTCGAATGGTGGCGGGCCGGCCGTCTCTGCGTCGAATCCGAGCGACCGTCTCACCTGGCCACAGTGTAGGTCGCCGGACCTCCGTCGTAAGCGGAGTTGCGGTGGCCGCGAGAGGCACGGGTCTTCGATTTTGTCGACCGCGTGAACGCGCAAGGCGCGGGGCCGCTGTGGTCGGACGCCATGTGTCCTGAATCCTCTTCGATGAGGTGAAGTGGGGAGCGTTCTGCAAGGACCTTGAGGGTGGCTTCTAATGGAGAAGGCCCTGTTACCAGGGCCTTCTCGCAGTAGCGGGGGCAGGATTTGAACCTGCGACCTCCGGGTTATGAGCCCGGCGAGCTACCTGACTGCTCCACCCCGCGTCGCGGCTCGCATTATAGCGCCACCTGAAACGAGCAAGATCGTGAAAGCGCGCGCGCCTACGGCCTCCTACGTTGGGCGAAATCCACTCGTCGGGAGGTCTGGAGATGCGCTTCAAGATGACGTCCACGATGCTCGCGATCGCGGGCCTTGCAGTGCTCTCGGCGGCGGTCGCCGTCGGCGCCAGCGGGGCCGGCGGCACCTTCCTCGAGCCTGACGTTCGCGTGCTGCAGCAGTTCGAGTCGAACGGCCCCGCGCCGGCCGGTTCCTACTTCGGCTGGGCCGTGAGCGAGCTCGGCGACGTCGACGGTGACCGCGTCAAGGACGCGATCGTCGGCGAGCCGTACAACGGCGCCGATGGGTCAACCGGCACTACGTACGTCTACTCGGGACGGACGGGCCGGCTGATCTACCGCTTCGACGGCGCCGCCGGTGATCAGAACGGCTTCTCGATGGCCGACGCGGGCGACACGAACCGCGACCATGTGCACGACATCCTCGTCGGTTCGCCGGGCAACGGCGGCGGGCACGTCGACCTCTACTCGGGGCG
>JBIOZO010000190.1:0-8455 GCA_044871215.1 Gaiellaceae bacterium
GGCTTGGCGACGTCGATCACGATGTTGCGCTCCCCGCCGAGCTCGGCGATCGCCTCCTCGGGGTGGTCCAGCGCCTTGCCGTGCCAGCCCGGCTTGTCCTCGACTTCCTTCACGCCCTTGCCCTTGACGGTGCGCGCCACGATCACGGTCGGCCTGCCCTGCTCCGCCGCGGCCTCGCCGTAGGCGCGGTCGATCGCCTCAACGTCGTGGCCGTCGATCTCGATCGCGTGCCAGCCGAACGCGCGGGCGCGGTCGGCGTACGAGTCGAGGTCCCAGCCGTGCATCGTTTCGCCGCGCTGCCCGAACTTGTTCACGTCGATGATCGCGGTCAGATTGTCGAGCCCGTAGAAGGCCGCGTGCTCGAAGGCCTCCCACATCGACCCCTCGGCCATCTCGCTGTCGCCGCAGAGGCACCAGATCCGGTACGGGATCCGGTCGAGCTGCTTGCCCGCCAGCGCGATCCCCACCGAGAACGGCAGGCCCTGGCCGAGCGACCCGGTGGCGACATCGACCCACGGGATCGCCGGCGTCGGGTGGCCCTGCATGCGGGACCCGAAGACGCGGAAGGTGAGTAGCTCCTCGTCGGAGATCGCGCCGGCCGCCTTGTAGAGCGAGTAGAGCAGGGGCGACGCGTGGCCCTTCGAGAAGATCAGGTAGTCGTTCGCCGGGTTGTGCGGCTCGTCGAAGTCGTAGCGCAGGTACTTGTCGAGCAGGACGGCCATCAGGTCGGCCGCGGACATCGACGAGGTCGGGTGGCCGGACTTGGTGACGGCCGCCGCGCGGATCGAGTCGACCCGCAGCTGCTGTCCCAGCTCACGCCAGAGCTCAGGCCCTTCCATGGGGGTAACGTAACGGTCCTATGCGAGTCGCGGTCGCCTTCGACCATCGCGGCGTCAAGCTGCGAGAGCGTCTGCTCGAGGAGCTGGCGGCGCTCGGGCACGAGGCGGTCGATCTGGGCACCGACAAGACGGAGCCGCGAATCGATTACCCGGACAAGGCACGCGAGGTCGCGGAGGCGATTCGGGGCGGCGAGGCGGAGCGCGCGCTGCTTGTGTGCGGGTCGGGCGTGGGCGCCGCGATCGCGGCCAACAAGATCGCCGGCATCCGCGCCGCCATCTGCCACGACGCCTACTCCGCGCACCAGGGGGTAGAGCACGACGACATGAACGTGCTCTGCCTCGGCTCCGAGGTCGTGGGGGCCGAGCTGGCCGCCGAGCTGGCGCGAGCGTTCCTCGCAGCCCGCTTCGACGGCGGTGAGCGGTACGTGCGGAGGCTTGAGAAGATCGAGGAGATGGAAAGGGAGACCACCTATGGCTAAGTCACGACTTCACGAGCTCAGCGAGCTCGGTCAGAGCGTCTGGATCGACTACCTCTCGCGGCACCTGCTGGAGAGCGGAAAGCTCGCGCGGATGCTGGAGGAGGACGCCGTCGTCGGCGTCACCTCGAACCCGACGATCTTCCAGAAGGCGATCGCCGAGGGCGATGCCTACGACGACCAGATGCGTGAGGTGCTCGGCGAGGAGGACGACCTGAAGGAGGTCTTCCTGAAGCTCGCGGTCCAGGACGTGCGGAACGCCTGCGACCTCTTCCGCCCGGTCTGGGACGGCGGCAAGGGGCAGGACGGCTACGTCTCGATCGAGGTCGATCCGAACCTCGCCTATGACACGCAGGCGACCATCGACGAGGCGCAGCGGCTGCACGAGCTGGTCGACAAGCCGAACTGCTTCGTGAAGATCCCCGCAACGGAGGCGGGCCTGCCGGCGATCGAGGAGATGATCGCGCGCGGCCGCAGCATCAACGTCACGCTGATCTTCTCGCTGCAGCGCTACGTCGAGGTGGTCGAGGCGTACCTGCGCGGGCTCGAGCGTCTGGTCGAGAGCGGCGGCGACCCGGGTCCGGTCGCGTCGGTCGCGAGCTTCTTCGTCTCGCGCGTGGACACCGAGGCCGACAAGCGGCTCGAGTCGGTGGGCGCGCCGAAGGAGCTCCAGGGCAAGCTCGCGATCGCGAACGCCAAGCTTGCCTACCAGCGCTACCAGGAGCTCTTCTCGGGCGAGCGCTGGGCCGCGCTGACGGCCAAGGGCGCGCGCAGCCAGCGCTGCCTCTGGGCCTCGACCTCGACCAAGAACCCCGAGTACCGCGACGTGATCTACGTCGAGGAGCTGATCGGCCCCGAGACCGTGAACACGATGCCCGAAGAGACTATCGAGGCGTTCCAGGACCATGGCGAGGTGGCGCTCACGCTCGACCGCGAGGTCGACGAGGCGGAGCGGGTGTTCGAGCAGGTCGCCGAGGCGGGGGTCGACTACGACGACGTGGTCGCGACGCTCGAGCGCGAGGGCGTGGACAAGTTCGCGGACTCCTTCAAGGAGCTTCTGGACGGCGTCCGCTCCAAGCGCGGCGAGCTCGTCTCGGCCTGAGGCCTGGCGTGGCGATCTACGCGGAGGTCGCCGGCGAGGGACCCCAGCTCGTGCTCGTGCACGAGGGGATCTGCGACAGCCGCATGTGGGATCTCCAGTGGGAGCAGTGGTCGCGCTCGCGCCGCCTGCTGCGAGTCGATCTGCGTGGCTTCGGCCGCTCGCCGCTCGAGGCCGGTCCTTTCGCGCATGCGCGTGACGTGATCGAGGCGATCGAGCACCACGGCTTCGGGCCCACTGCCCTCCTGGGCGTGTCGCTCGGCGGCCGCGTCGCGCTGGAGGTCGCGGTCGCCCGGCCGGAACTCGTCTCGGCTCTCGTGCTCGTGGCGCCAGGGATGCCCGGTCACGAGTGGTCGGAGGAGCTGCGGGCGCGGTGGGGCGAGGAAGAAGCGGCGTTCGAGGCGGGCGACCTGGACGGCGCGGTCGAGGCGAGTCTGCGAACGTGGGTCGACGGCCCGCGCCGCGAACCGGAGGACGTCGATCCGGTCGTCCGCTCGCTCGTCGGCGAGATGCAGCGTCGCGCCTACGAGCTGCAAGGCGCCGTCGACGAGGACGAGGAGGAGCTGTTCGTCGAGGACGTCGCGCAGCGACTCGGCGACGTCCGCGCGCCGACGCTCGTGATCGTCGGTGAGGAGGATCAGCCCGACATGCACGCGATCGCGAAGCGCCTGGCCGCCGAGATTCCCGGCGCCCGGCTCGAGACGATCGCCGACACGGCGCACGTGCCGAGCATGGAGCGGCCGCGCGAGTTCGACGAGCTCGTGCTGCCGTTTCTCGAGGAGGCCGCGTGAGCGCCGTCGCGCCCGCCGAGCTCGTCGCCCGGATCTGGGAACGCGACCCCACGCTGTGGACCGGCGCCGACGAGGCGAAGTGGCTTGGCTGGCTCGACGAGCCGATGCGGATGCGCAGCCGCCTCAGCGACCTTCAGCGCTTCGTCGAGGAGCTCGCCGCGCCCGGGCAGATCGACACGTTCGTCCTGCTCGGCATGGGCGGCTCGAGCCTTGCGCCCGAGGTGATCAGGCGCAGCTTCGGCGCCGACTCGTTCCACGTGCTCGACACAACGCACCCGGCCGCCGTTCGGCGCCTGGCCGAGTCGCTCGACCTCGACGCGACGCTCTTCATCGCCGCGTCGAAGTCCGGATCGACGCTCGAGACGCGGTCGCACCTCGATTTCTTCTGGGAGCGCGCCGGCAAGCGCGGCGAGTACTTCGCGGCGATCACGGATCCGGGATCCCAGCTCGAGCAGTTGGCGCAGGAACGCGGATTTCGCGGCACCTTCGACGGCGAGCCCACGATCGGCGGCCGCTATTCGGCGCTCTCGGTCTTCGGGCTGGTGCCGGCGGCGCTGATGGGCGTCGACCTCGAGCGGCTGCTCGAGCGGGTCGAGGAGACGGTCGAGGCCTGCCACGGCGAGGAGGGCAACCCGGGCCTCGAGCTCGGGCTCGCGCTCGGCAACGGCTGGAGCGACGGGCGGGACAAGGTGACGATCAACCCGAACCCGGGCGGCTTCGGCCTCTGGGCCGAGCAGCTGCTCGCCGAGTCGACGGGCAAGGACGGCAAGGGCCTGATCCCCGCGCCGGAAGAATCGCCGGACGGGCCCGACCGCCAGGGGCCCGAGGTGCGGCTGCCGTCGCCGTACGAGCTGGGCCAGGAGTTCTACCGCTGGGAGTTCGCGACGGCGGTCGCAGGCTCGATCCTCGAAATCAACCCGTTCGACCAGCCGAACGTGCAGGCGGCGAAGGACAAGACGAACGAAGTGCTCGAAGGCGGCGAGCCGGACGTCGAGCCGCGCGGCTCGCTCGACGAGCTGTTCGCACAAGCCCAGCCGGGGGACTACGTGTCCGTGCAGGCTTTTGTCGATCCCGAGCGCGAGGCCGAGCTCGAGCCACTGCTCGCACGCGCGCGCGAGGACACCGGCTGCGTCGTCACGCACGGCCTCGGCCCGCGCTACCTGCACTCGACGGGCCAGCTGCACAAGGGCGGGCCGAACACGGGCCTCTTCGTCCAGGTCGTCGACGACCCCGGCGACGAGCTGGCGATCCCCGGCAAGGACTTCGGCTTCCGCCGCCTGATCCACTCGCAGGCCGCCGGCGACCTGGCGTCGCTGGAGGAGCGCGGGCGGCGCATAGTCCGCATCCGATTGGAGGACATCTAGTGCAGCTGGGAATGGTCGGCCTAGGCCGGATGGGCGGCAACATGACAAAGCGGCTCGAAGCGGCCGGGCACGACCTGAAGACCTTCGACGCGCAGGTCGAGGGCACCGCCTCGTCGCTGGAAGAGCTGGCGCAGCAGCTCGACGCGCCGCGCTCGGTGTGGCTGATGGTCCCGGCCGGGATCGTCGACGAGGTGGTCGCCGAGCTCGCGCCTCACCTCGAGGAGGGCGACACGATCGTCGACGGGGGCAACTCGTACTACGTCGACGACCTGCGTCGTGCCGGCGAGCTGCGCGACAAGGGGCTCCATTACGTCGACGTCGGCGTGAGCGGCGGCGTCTGGGGCCTGCAGCGCGGCTACTGCCTGATGATCGGCGGCGATGACGAGGCCGTCGGGCGCCTGACGCCGATCTTCGAGGCGCTTGCTCCGGGCGTCGACACCGCCGGCCGCACGTCCGGGCGGGACGGCGACCCGGCGCCGGAGGAGCAGGGTTGGCTCCACTGCGGTCCGAACGGCTCCGGGCACTTCGTGAAGATGGTCCACAACGGGATCGAGTACGGGCTGATGCAGGCGTACGCCGAGGGCCTCAACGTGCTCAAGCACGCGAACATCGGCAAGCACGCGCAGGAGACCGACGCCGAGACGACGCCCCTGCGCGACCCGCGGCTCTACATGTACGACCTCGACGTCGCTGCGATCGCAGAGCTCTGGCGGCGCGGTTCGGTGATCGCGTCCTGGCTGCTCGACCTGACCGCACAGGCACTGCACGAGTCGCCGAACCTCGACGACTACGCAGGCCG
Organism: Gaiellaceae bacterium; assembly: GCA_044871215.1. Taxonomy (GTDB): domain Bacteria; phylum Actinomycetota; class Thermoleophilia; order Gaiellales; family Gaiellaceae; genus AC-32. Next base: position 5,369 of record JBIOZO010000190.1, read on the forward strand.
CGTCAGCGACTCCGGCGAGGGCCGCTGGACCGTGCAGGCCGCTGTCGAGGAGGGCGTGCCGGCGCCGGTGCTGGCGGCATCGCTCTTCGACCGCTTCGCCTCGCGCGGCGAGGCCGACTGGGGCAACCGCGTCCTCTCCGCGATGCGGAAGGCGTTCGGCGGGCACCTGGAGAAGAGTCCCGAGCAGTGACCGAGACCGCCGACCCGCAGCAGCAGCAACAGGAGAACCCGCTCCTCGAGGGTCTCCACGTCCGGCGCACGCCCGATCCGTGCGCGCTGGTGATCTTTGGGGCCTCGGGCGACCTGACTCGACGGAAGCTCTTCCCCGCGCTCTACTCGCTGGCGCTCCGGCGCCTGTTGCCGGAGCAGTTCGCGGTCGTCGGCGTCGCGCGGACCGAGGAGAGCGACGACGAGTTCCGCGACCGGATGAAGCACGCCGTCCAGGAGTTCGGCCGCGACGAGTTCAAGGAGGACGTCTGGGAGTGGCTCGCCGACGGGATGCGCTACGTCTCGACCGACTTCGCCGACGAGGGCGGCGAGGACCGTGTCCGCGACGTCCTGAACGAGCTCGACGAGCAGCGCAAGACGGCAGGCAACCGCGTCTACTACCTCGCCGTTCCGCCGGACGCGATCGCCACGCTTCTCCAGGAAATCGGCGAGCGCCGCTCGACGGAGGGCTGGACGCGCGTGATCGTCGAGAAGCCCTTCGGCCGCGACCTGGCGACCGCGCAGGAGCTGAATGCCGAGATCGGCAAGCACTTCGCCGAGAACGAGATCTTTCGGATCGACCACTACCTCGGCAAAGAAACGGTCCAGAACCTGCTCGCGCTGCGCTTCGCGAACGGCATCTTCGAGCCGATCTGGAACCGGCAGTTCGTCGACCACGTGCAGATCACGGTCGCCGAGTCGATCGGGATCGAGGGACGCTCCGGCTTCTACGAGCAGGCCGGCGCCATTCGCGACGTCTTCCAGAACCACCTGCTGCAGCTCGTCGCGCTGACCGCGATGGAGCCGCCGATCGACTTCACGGCCGAATCGGTCCGCAACGAGAAGGTCAAGGTGCTGCGCGCGCTGCACACCCCCGGCCCGAAGCACGTGGTGCGCGGCCAGTACGGGCGCGGCTTCGTCGAAGGCGAGGAGGTGCCGGGCTACCGCGAGGAGGAAGGCGTCGGGGCCGACTCGCTCACCGAGACCTACGTCGCCGCGAAGCTCTACGTCGACAACTGGCGCTGGGCCGACACGCCGTTCTACGTTCGCGCCGGCAAGCGGCTGGCGAGGCGCGAGACGACGATCGCGATCGAGTTCAAGCGTGCGCCGCACCCGCCGTTCGAGATCACCGACGACGAGAGCCTGCGCCCGAACGTGCTCGTCTGCCACATCCAGCCCGACGAGGGCGTCTCGCTCGAGTTCATGGCGAAGATGCCGGGCCAGGGGATGACCCTGCGGACGGTGCACATGGACTTCCTCTACGGCGGCGCCTTCCGCACCGGGATTCCCGAGGCCTACGAGCGGCTGCTGCTCGACTGCCTCCTCGGCGACACGACGCTGTTCACCCGCGCGGACGAGGTCGAGGAGCAGTGGTCGCTGGTGGACGCGATCGTCGGCTTCTGGAAGCGCGACCGACCGACCTTCCCGAACTACGCGGCGGGCACGTGGGGGCCGGCGGCCGCGGACGAGCTGACACGCCGGGACGGCCGCACATGGCGACGACGCTAGGCTCGATCTCCGAGGTCGACCGCCTCCTCGCGCAGGAGCGAGTCGATCAGAGCACGGGCGAGCCGATCCAGCGTACGAGCGTGATGACACACATCGCTTGGGTCCCGGCGCAGTGGGTCGAGGCGGCCGAGGACGTGCTCACCGGGCTGGCCGAGCGCCATCCCTCGCGGACGATCGTACTCGTGCCCGACCCGGGCGCCGACGACTGTCTCGAGGCGAAGGCCGAGGTGACGAGCTACCCGGCGGGTCAGGGCCGCCTGGTCTGCGCAGAGACGATCCGTGTCCGGCTTGGCGGCGCGCGCGCCGAGGTTCCCGCGAGCGTCGTGCAGCCGCTGCTCCTGCCCGACCTGCCGGTGTTCCTGCGCTGGCGCGGGCTGCCGCCGTTCGGCGAGCGGCCCTTCGAGGAGCTCGTCGACGTGGTCGACCGGCTGATCGTGGACTCGACCGAGTGGCCCGACCTGCCGGCGCCGTACGCGCGGCTGGCCGAGATCTTCGATCGCGTCGTGGTCTCCGACATCGCGTGGGCGCGCACGAGCCGCTGGCGGCCCCAGCTCGCCTCGCTCTGGCCGCGGATCGAGAGCGTGAAGACGATCGAGGTCGCGGGCACGGAGGCACAGGCGCACCTGCTCGCCGGCTGGCTCCGCTCGCGGCTCGGGCACGACGTCGCGCTCGAGCACGAGCCGTCCGACCGGCTGGCAGGCGTGAAGGTCGATGGCGAAGCGGCGCCATTTCCGCCCGGCGATGCGCCCGATCCCGCCGACCTGCTCAGCGACGAACTCGACCGCGTGACCCGCGACCGGGTGTACGAGGAGGCCGTTCGCGCCGCATGATGTGACGTAATGGGCACGCGGCGGCGTATAGGCCTCGTGAAAACGGAATTCGCAGAGGCGGCGGAGCGCCACCTCGACGACGTCCACGCCTATCTCGTGTACCTGACGGGAGACAGAGGAACTGCCGAGGAGCTCGCCGCCGAGACGTTTGCCCGGGCGTGCGAGCGCTGGCGGCGCTTCGACCCCAGGCGAGGCAGCGCGCGCACGTGGCTCTGCCAGCTCGCGCGCTCGACCGCGCTCGACCACTTTCGCGCCGAGGATCGGCGCCGGCGGCGCGAGGGCCGCTACGCGGTCGGCGAGCGCGAGCGTTCCGAGGAGGTCTTCGGCGAGGGACTGTCGCCGGAGCTCGAGGCTGCGCTGACGCGGCTCTCGGCCGCAGAACGCGAGGTGGTCGCGCTGCGGATCGTCCTCGAGCTCGACGGCGAAGCCGCGGCGCGAGTGCTCGGCATCAGCGCGACGGCGTGCTCGACGCGCCTCAGCCGTGCCCTGCAGAAGCTGGAGAAGGAGGTGAGCGCCGGTGTCGCCGCTTGAGCTCGTCGGT
>JBIOZO010000191.1:0-2342 GCA_044871215.1 Gaiellaceae bacterium
GGCACGTTGTGCGGCTCCGTGACGACGATGTTGTTCGTCCGCAGCAGGCGGTGCGTGAGGTCGAAGCTCCCCGCTCCGGTACCGCGCAACGGCTGCGCCTTCCAGGCGTGCCATGCCTCCTTCCACCAGAGCCAGCGGCTCGACGAGCTCGCGTTCGCGAGGTGCTGCGGCCCGCCCTGCAGCGAGGCGTCGGTCGGCTGCGTCGTGAAGTCGCGGAACCAGCCCTGCGGCTTCGACTCGGCGACCAGCGCGACCACGCCGATCGCCACGCCCGCGACGAGCACGCCGAGCGCGACGCGGCCGACCAGGCGGCGCCGCGCATCCGTCAGCGGCCTGCGCTCCTCGGCCACCGAGCCCAGGTAGGCGACCGCCCCGACGAGCAGCGCCGAGAACACGAAGATCGCCGCGAACCACGCGCCGTCGTGCGCGCGCACCGAGTGCGGCTGATTGTCCGAGGAGAGCCCCGGCCGTGAGAAGGCCCACACCGCGACACCCAGTCCAGCGCCGCCCCCGAGCAGCAGCGCCGCCGCGCTCTCGACACGCGGGGAGCCAAGCACGAGCCAGAGGACGACCGCCGCCCCCGCGGCCAGCACGCCGCCGCGCGAATAGGTCAGCAGCAGCCCGACGACGAGCGCGTAGACGTAGACCACGCCGCTCGCGCGCAGCCAGTGCGAATGCTCGCGGCGCGACGCGAGCCAGAGCGCCAGCGGAACGGCCATTGCGAACAGCAGCCCCAGCGCGTTCCAGTAGCCGATCGGCGAGCTCAGCCGCGCGACGCGTCCCGAGGAGCCGAGCGCGGGAATCGCCTTCCCGAGCAGCGCCCAGCCGAGCGGCAGCGCGAGCACACCGGCGAGCACGTAGGCCCACTCCCGCACGTAGGGCGCGAGCCAGAGCCCGATCGCGAGCAGCACCAGGTAGACGAGCCCGCGGTTGAAGTACGACCAGGAGCGGTCGCCCTCGATCGACCAGATCACGGAGATCCCGTTCCAGGCGACGAATGCGGCGAAGGCGGCGAGCGCGACCACCGCTTCAGCCGAAAACGACGGCCGCGGAAGACCCACCAGCGCCCCGACCACCACCGCGGTCGCGACCGCCAGCGCCGCGACCCCGATCCAAACCAGACGACCGCTCGAGGAGCCGTACGAAAAGAGCGTCGAGAGGGCCACGAGGACCCCGCCGGCACCGAGCAGCAGCGGCGCCGCCCAGCGCTCGAAGGCCCTGATCATCAGGGCGGGGAGGCTAACATCGGGTGACGTCGAACCCCCGGTTTACAATTTGCTTACCGGGTGATCACCGGCGCCTCATGGCCAGAGGCAACACTGAAGGCCAGGGTCCCGGTTCCCAGTACGAATGCGTATTCGTCCAGCCGCCATCACGCTCGCCCTGCTCGCCCTCGTGGCGGGGCTCGCAGCGGCCCTGGCGACCCCCTCTTCGGCCTCTGCCGCCGGGAAGCCGTGCTGGGAGAGCGTGATTGACGACTGGCTCGACAACGGGACGATCGATGGCCAATACAAGCCGGCGTGCTACGAGCAGGCGCTCAAGCACGTGCCGGAGGATCTCCGGGACTACTCGAACATCACGGACGCGATCCAGGCCGCGCTGAACGGCTCGCTCCGCGGCGGCGGCACAGGCTCGGGCAACGAGGACGGCAACTCCAGCGGGAGTGGCTCGGGCAACGGCAACCCCGATTCTGGCCCCGGGCGAGATCTCCAGGGCGTGCCTGACCAGTCGTATTACACGAAGGGGATCAACAGCCTCGGCACGACCAAGGCGAGCTCGATCCCGATCCCACTGCTCGTCCTCGCGGCCCTCGGCGCGCTGTTGCTCGTGAGCGCCGGCGCCCTGGCCGCGCAGAAGCGCCTCAAGGCGCGCGGGCCCGCGCCCCCCGTCTAGATCTCCGCTTCCTCGTAGACCTTCTCGCCGCGGTGCAGCCTCCGGGCGATCTCGTACGTCTGCCGCTGCGAGCGCGCCGTCGGCGCATGCGCCGCGAGGTACCGGGCGGCTGCGATCAGGAACAGTCCGTCGCCGGTCAGCTCGTGCTGGCGGACGGCGGCCTCGACGCACTGGATCGTGTGGAAGTTGCGGTCCTCCCGCAGCAGGCACGCGCCCAGCGTGGCGATCACGCGGTCGGCGGCGCCGCCCGTGCCGAGGTACGACGCGACGAGCTGCCCCGCCTCGTTCACGCGCTGCTGCTCGTCGAGCAGCGCCGGGAGCTCGTCGATGTCGGCGCCGTCCTTCGGCTCCGGCAGCCGCACCGCCGGCACGTTGAGGAAGCGGTCGAGGTGGACGCTCATCGCCGCGTCGAGCACGCCGCGCAGCAGCGTCCGGGAGGGCGACCGGCG
>JBIOZO010000192.1:0-2100 GCA_044871215.1 Gaiellaceae bacterium
GTATCCCGCCCGAGCCCGTGCCAGATGACCACGGCGAGCTGCATCTGCGCCTTGCGCGTCGTCCTCGAGACGGTCCGCAGGCGGCCGAGGAGGCTCGCCGGCGGGCGCCGCTGGCCGTGCTGCCACATTGCCGAGACCACGGCGGTGTCGAAGCCGGCGTCGCGCGAGACGTCGGCTTGCGACTGGGCGAAATTCGCGTCCTGCTGGACGAGGGAGTCGTCGACGGTGCCGACCAGGAAGGTCTTCGACCGCGGGCCGGGCGGAGCCGGCGGGGGCGGGACCGCGGGAGGGGGCGGACCGGGCGCGGCGGAGGTCGTGCTGCGTCCAGTGTCGCCACCCGGCGTCGTCACGTCGGTGCTCGTCCGGCGAGTGGTGCTCGAAGCGGTGCCGGTCGTCAACTGTGTCTCGGTCGGCGCTGCGCCCGACGACGCCTCGTCGCCGCCGCCACCGGAGAGCACGAGCGCCAGGATCACACCGCCCAGAGCGGCCGCGGCGGCGACCGCTGCGAGCAGGGGCTTCTTCACGGGGTCGGAGGCTACCCTTGCCCGGCCATGGCCACGCGTGTCGAAGAGCAGCTGAAGCGGCTCCCGGCCAAGCCGGGCGTGTACCTCTTCCGCGACGAGCACGGACAGGTGCTCTACATCGGAAAGGCGAAGTCGCTACGGCCGCGGGTGCGGTCGTACTTCCAGGCCACGCCGGACTCGCGCTCGACGATCCAGCGCCTGCCGGGACGGGTCGCGGACGTCGAGGTGATCGTCACCAACACCGAGGTCGAGGCGCTCCACCTGGAGCAGAACCTGGTCAAGCGGCACCGCCCGCCGTTCAACGTCCGCCTGCGCGACGACAAGTCGTTCCCGTACATCGCCGTCACCGTCCAGGACGACTACCCCCGGGTCATGTTCACGCGCGAGCGGCACCGACGCGGCGTCGTGTATTTCGGGCCGTACGCGAACGCGAAGAAGGTGCGCGAGACGCTCGACGTGCTCAACCGTGTCTTTCCGTACCGGCCATGCGAGGGCCCGAAGCCTGGCCGCCACAGCGGGATTCCGTGTCTGGACTACCACATCGAGCGCTGCCTGGCCCCGTGCGTGGGCTACGTCTCGCAGGAGGATTACCGCGGGATCATCGACGGCGTGATCGAATTCCTCTCGGGCGAGACGCGGCCGATCCAGCGCGAGCTCGAGCGGAAGATGAAGGAGGCCGCCGAGGGCGAGCGCTTCGAGGAAGCGGCCCGCTACCGCAACCGGCTGTTCGCGGTGCGGCACCTGGTCGAGCGGCAGACGGCCGACCGTCGCTCGGTCGGCTCGGTGGACGTGCTGGGGCTGGCCGTGGAGGGGAAACGCGCCGCGGTGCAGATCTTCCCGCTCCGCGACGGTCGTCTGATCGACCGCTACGGCTTTCATCTGGAGAACGTCGACGGCCAGGACACGGCCACGCTGCTCGAGGCGTTCGCGATCGAGTACTACGGCTCGGCGCCGAACGTCCCGCCGCAGCTGGTCGTCCCACCGGATGCGGGCGACACGAGCGCGCTCGAGCAGTTCCTCTCCGACCGGCGGGGCTCCCACGTCGAGGTGCGCGCGCCGGTTCGCGGTGAGAAGCGGCGTCTGCAGGAGCTCGCGACCGAGAACGCGCGCCTGGCGCTCGAGTCCGAGGTCGTCCACGCGGAGCGCAAGCGGCTGCGGCGGGTGGAGGCGCTGGAGGAGCTGCGGGAGGCCCTTAACCTCGAGAGCCTGCCGCTGCGGATCGAGTGCTACGACATCTCGAACATCCAGGGCGAGTCCGTGGTCGGCTCGATGGTCGTCTTCGAGGACGCGATGCCGAAGAAAGCGCATTACCGCAAGTTCGGCGTGCGCACGCTCGATGGGCAGGACGACTTCGCCGCGCTCGCCGAGGTGGTCTCGCGCCGCTTCGCGCGGCTGGAGGCCGGCGCAGCTGCCGAGGACTACGACGAGTCGTTTGCGGCCACGCCGAACCTCGTCGTGATCGACGGCGGCAAGGGTCAGCTCGCCGCGGCGCTCGCGGCGATGCAGGCCTACGACCTGCCGCGCGTCGCCGTGATCGCCCTCGCCAAGCGCGAGGAGGAGGTCTTCGTCCCCGGTT
>JBIOZO010000193.1:0-5730 GCA_044871215.1 Gaiellaceae bacterium
AGCAGTGACCCGAAAGCGCCGATAACGGACCGATGAGCTCTGCGGCCACCCCCACGGCCGCCGAACAGCGGCATGCGGCACGTCGCCGCCAGCGGCAGACCAAGCCGCCGGTCACGCGGCGCTCTGCGATTCAGCTCTTGGTCGGCGTCCTGATCGTCGGTGCGATCCCGATCGTCTCGACGGTCCGAATCCTGCAGGCGAACGCGCTGCGGAACGAGCAGTCGCGCGCTGACTCCGCGCTGCGCGACCAGCTCCAGAACGGGCTCCGGGAGCTCGGCCGCCTCGGCGACAACGCCGCCATCAGCGCCCACGATCTCGCCGGCTCGCCGGTCGTCCAGCGGGCGGTCATCACCCACGACACCGCGACGCTGCGCAAGGTGGTCGGCCGGACGACAGGGCTGACGGTGTACCTCTCCAAACGGCGGGTCGCCGGTCCCGCGCCAGCGCCGGGACTGAGCCGCTTCATCTGGCTGACCGTCAACGGCGACCGCGTCGCGAGAATCGTCTCGCGCGTTCCGCTCGGCCCCGGACTCGCCGCAAAGCTCTCGCACGACGCCCCTCACGGCCGCGGCGACAGGCTCGTCCTGGCGAAGCGCGGCCGAGTACTCGGCGGCGGCGCTTTCACGACGCAGGGCCGGGTCGTCCGGCTCGGTGGCGTGGAGTACCGCGGCCTTCCGGCGCTCGTGCCGGACGCGAACGGCGCGCGCCTGATCGCGCTGCGGCCCAAGCGGGTGATCGACGCGAACGTGGCGCCCTACCAAGCGCGTGTGCGCTACGCCGCGCTCGGGTCGTTCTCGCTGCTGATCCTGGTCGCGTTCCTCTTCGCCGGCCCGATCATGCGCCTGCTCGGCGACTTCCGGCGAGTGGCCTCGCAGGCCGCGACCGACAGCCTCACGGGCCTCGCGAACCGGCGCACGCTCGACGAGGAGCTCGTGCTGGAGTGGCGGCGCGCTGACCGCGTCGGCGACTCGCTCGCCCTCGTGATCCTCGACCTCGACAACTTCAAGCAGGTGAACGACACCTACGGCCACCAGGCCGGCGACGCGGTGCTGCGCCAGGTCGGACAGGTGCTGCTCGGCGGCGTGCGCCAGGTCGACCTGGCCGGCCGCTACGGCGGCGAGGAGTTCGCACTGATCCTCCCCGAAACCGACCTGCCCGGCGCGCTCAGGCTCGCCGAGCGGCTGCGGGCGATGCTCGAGTCGACGCCGGTCGAGCTGCCGGACGGCAAGACGCTCACGGTGACCGCAAGCTTCGGCGTCGCTCTGAAGGACGAGTTGCCCTCGGCGGACGAGCTCGTCGCGGTCGCCGACGAGGCGCTCTACGCCGCGAAGCGAGCGGGCAAGAACCGGGTGATGCCAGAGCCCGCGGGCCAGCCGGGGCCTGGAAAGCCCGAGCGGCGGAAGCCCAAGAAGGCGGCGGCGCCCAAGCCCGCCAAGGGCGAGATCTAGCCCCGGCTAGATTTCGCCTGCATGCGAGTCTCGGCCAAGGTCGACTACGCCGTCCGCGCGAGCACCGAGCTCGCCGCGGCCGCCGGCACCGGACCGGTGAAGGGCGATCAGCTCGCAACCGCGCAGAAGATCCCGCTTAAGTTCCTCGAGAACATCCTCCTCGACCTCAAGCACGCGGGGCTCGTGCAGAGCCAGCGCGGCGCCGAGGGCGGTTACTGGCTGGCGAAGGAGCCGGCGGAGATCTCGCTGGCCGACGTGATCCGCGCGGTGGAGGGCCCCATCGCGAACGTGCGCGGCGAGCGGCCCGAGCAGGTCGAGTACCCCGGGGTCGCCGAGCCGCTGCGCGACGTCTGGATCGCGGTGCGCGGCAACCTGCGGGCGGTGCTGGAGACGGTGACCCTGGCCGACGTCGCCGCGGGCCGGCTGCCGGACGAGGTCAGCCGGATCGCGGCAGATCCCGAGGCCTGGCAGCCCCACTGAAGACGGTCTCCCGGCTCGGCCGGACGTAGACGATCTGCCCTCGCTCGAGCTCGAGCTGCTCGGCCTGTTCCTGCGTCAGCTGCGCCGTCAGCTGCTGGCCGTCGTCGCGCACCAGCTCGACGCGCACCTCGAAGCCGAGGTGCACGACCCGTTCGACCATCGCCTCGGAGCAACCCGCGTCGAGCTCCAGCAGCAGCTCGACGTCGTGCGGCCGGACGAACGTGTCGCCGAGCCGGTTCACCGGACCGACGAAGCTCATCACGAACTCGTTGGCCGGCTGCTCGTAGAGCTCGCGCGGCGAGCCGACCTGCTCGACGCGGCCGTCGTTCAGCACGACGATCTGCCCCGCGACCTCCATCGCCTCCTCCTGGTCGTGCGTGACGATGATCGTCGTCACGTGCACCTCGTCGTGCAGCCGCCGCAGCCAGGCGCGCAGCTCCTGGCGCACGCGCGCGTCGAGCGCGCCGAACGGCTCGTCGAGTAGCAGCACGCTCGGCTCGACCGCCAGGGCGCGCGCAAGCGCCATGCGCTGGCGCTGGCCGCCGGAGAGCTGTGCCGGGTAGCGCTGCGCGAGCCCTTCGAGCTGGACGAGCTCGAGCAGCTCGTGCACGCGCCGCGCGATCTCCGCTTTCGGCCGCTTCCGGATCGCGAGGCCGAACGCAACGTTGTCGTAGACGGTCATGTGCTTGAAGGCCGCGTAGTGCTGGAAGACCATCCCGACGCCGCGCTCGCGGGCGGGCTGCCCGGTGACGTCCTCGTCTCCGATCAGCACCTGGCCCGAGTCCGGCGCCTCGAGCCCGGCGATGACGCGCAGGAGCGTCGACTTGCCGCTGCCGCTCGGGCCGAGCAGCGCCGTCAGCGAGCCTTCCGGGATCGCGACCGACACGTCGCGCAGGGCGGCGAAGTCACCGAAGCTCTTCGTCACGTCGACCACGGCGATGCCCACTAGAGAACCTCCTCCTTCGGTTGAAAGACCCGCAGCAGCACGACCGTCGAGATCGCGATCAGCGCCAGCACGACCGAGGCCGCGTAGGCGCCCGAGGTGTCGAAGTCGAACGCGTACTGCGACTGGACGTAGATCGGCAGCGTCTCGGTCTTGCCCTCGATCCGGCCGGAGACGATGCTCACTGCGCCGAACTCGCCGATGCAGCGGGCGGTGGTGAGCACGACCCCGTAGGCGACCGCCCAGCGGATGGCCGGGAACGTGACGCGGCGGAAGACCTGGAAGGGCCGCGCGCCGAGCGTCTCCGCGGCCTGCTCCTGCTCGGTGCCGATCTCGCGCAGGACGGGCACGACCTCGCGGACGACGAACGGCAGCGAGACGAACATCGTCGCGAGCAGCATCCCGGGGAAGGCGAACAGCACGTGCACGCCGCGCTCGGCGAGACCGCCGAGCCAGCCGCCGCGGCCGTAAAGCAGGTAGAGCGCGAGGCCGACCACGACCGGCGAGAGCGCGAGCGGCAGGTCGACCACCGCGTTCAGCAGCCCGCGGCCGCGAAAACGCGTGCGCACCAGCATCAACGCGAGGATGATCCCGACGATCGTGTTCGCGGGGACGGCGATCGCGGTGAGCATCAGCGTCAGCTCGAGCGCGTGGATCGCCCGGTCGGTCGTGACCGCGTCCCAGGCGGGACCCAGGCCGTCGCCGAAGGCGCGGTAGAAGACGAAGCCGACCGGCACCAGCAGCAGGAAGGCGACGTAGCCGAGCGCGGTGAACCGCAAGACGTACCTAGACATGGTCGTACTTCGTTCTCCAGCGCCGGAAGGCGCCGATCCCGAGCAGCACGGCGAGCGAGATCGCCAGAAGGAGCACCGAGACGGCCGCCGCGGCAGCGCCGTTGTCCGACTCGACCTGCTGGAAGATGTAGACGGACGAGACCTCGGTCTTGAAGGGCAGGTTCCCGGAGATCAGCACGACCGCGCCGAACTCGCCGATTGCGCGCGAGAACGCCAGCGCGACCCCGGAGAGGATGGCCGGCAGCAGGTTCGGGAAGACGATCCGCCGAAAGACGGTGAGAGACCGCGCACCGAGCGAGGCGGCGGCCTCCTCCATCTCGCGGTCGAGCTCGAGCAGCACCGGCTGAACGGCGCGCACGACGAAGGGCAGCGTCACGAACAGGAGCGCTAGCAGGACGCCCATGCGCGTGAAGGCGACGTCGACCTTGAACGGCCCTCCCGGGCCGTAGAGCGCCAGCAGCGTCAGCCCAGCCACGATCGTCGGCAGCGCGAACGGCAGATCGATCACCGAGTCGACCAGCCCGCGTCCTCGGAAGCGGTCGCGGACGAGCACCCAGGCGATCGCGGTCCCCGCGACGGCGTTCACGAGCGCGCAGATCGCGGCGAGCGCCAACGTCAGCTTCAGGGCGGAGAGCGCCTCCGGCTCGGTCGCTTGCTCCCAGAACGTTCCGAGACCCTGCGACCGCGAGCTCCAGACGAGCGCGGCGAGCGGAAGCAGGACCACGATGCTCAGGTAGCCGAGCGCGATGCCGCGTGCCAGTGCGCCGCCGGCGCGGTCCGAGACAACGCCGGCGGGACGCTCGAGCGCTGCTACGTCAGTGGCCAAGCGACTTTTCGATCTTGGCCACGATCCCCGTCGTGGGGTGGAAGAAGCGCGTCTGTACCTTCGTCCACCCGTTCAGGCCGAGCTTCGTCGAGTTGATCGTGAACAAGCCGGACGGCTTGTAGAACTTGTAGTTCTTGGCGACGCTCTTCACGACCGGCCGGAAACCCTGCGAGGCGAACGCCTTCTGCGCCGTCGACGACCAGAGGTACTTGTAGAACGCTTTGGCCTTCGGCTTCTTCAGGCCGGCCTTCGTCAGCGCGGCCGGAGTCTCAATCAGCAGTGTCGACTTCGGCGTCTTGTACTCGGTGTGGACGCCCTTCTTCTCGGCGTAGATCGCCTCGTTCTCGTACGTGATCAGGACGTCGCCCTTGCCCTGCGCGAAGACCTGTAGCGCAGCGCGCGCGCTGTCGGGCTGCACCGGCACGTGCTGGAAGAACTTCTTCAGGTAGGCGATCGCCTGCTTGTCCGTCTTGCCGGCTTTGCGCTGGGCGCCGTAGGCCGCCATCACGTTCCAGCGGGCGCCGCCGGAGGTGAACGGGTTCGGCGTGATCACCTGGATGCCGGGCTTGACGAGGTCGCCCCAGCCCTTGATGTGCTTCGGGTTGCCGTCGCGGACGACGAACACGACGACCGAGTCGGAGACGACGCCCTTGTACGGGTTCGAGTCCCAGTTCTTCGGGATCAGCCCCTTGCCGACGAGCATGTTCACGTCGGGGTCGAGCGCGAGCGCGACGATGTCGGCTCTCAGGCCGGCGGCAACCGCGCGAGCCTGGTCGCCAGAGGCCGCGTAGGACTGGCTGAAGCTCGAGCCGTTCCCGGCGGACGTCTTCTGGAACGACGAGATGATCTTCCCGTAGGCATCCTTGGGCGTGGAGTAGGCCACCAAATCGATCGAGTCGCTCTTGGACGCTCCTGCTGCCGAGCTGGCTAGCAGCGCGACCCCAGCCAAAGCGATGCAAATGACTCTCATTCCGGCTCCTTATATCCTAGTTTGTCCACGGAGTTGATGGAGATTAGGTAGGGCGGCGGACAGCGTCAAGTCGGAACCGTCGGCTCACTAGAGTCCTCGGGGTGGAGCCGCTCGACCGCTCGACGATCTGGCCTTACCGGAACGCCGAGCCGGGGGAGCTGTACTACCAGCGCAACGCGCACCCGAACGGCATCGCCGCGGAGCGCGCGCTCGGGGAACTCGAGGGGGGCGAGGCGCTCCTCTTTCCTTCGGGCACCGGCGCGGCGACG
>JBIOZO010000194.1:0-8661 GCA_044871215.1 Gaiellaceae bacterium
GCGCGCGGTCGAGTCCGGCGACCAACAGCTCCCCGGCGTCGCGGACCTGCAACGAGAGCCCGGTGTCCACGATGTCGGACGAGGTGAGGCCATGGTGGATCCAGCGCCCGGCCGGCCCGACCTCGGCTGCGACCGCGTCGACGAAGGCGGCGAGATCGTGCTGCGTCTCGCGCTCGAGCTCGGCCACACGCTCCGGCGTCGGCGGCCGCGCTCGGTCGCGAATCTCGGCAACGGCGTCAGCAGGGACGGCGCCGAGCTCGGCCCAGGCCTCGAGGGCGGCGAGCTCGACGTCCAACCAGCGCGCGAGCTTGCTCTGCTCCGACCAGACCCCGGCCATCTCGGGTCGGGAGTAGCGCGCGATCACCGGCTGGAGTGTAGAGCCCGCGCAGGAGGACCCAACCGGGAAGAACTGTCACGCACTCGAAACACTCCCGTCACACACCCGCGCGCATTTCGCTGGCACGCTGAACGAACCCCGGGTGGGCGGGGGCTAGGGATGGGCCCGGCACGTGCGCTGGTCCGGCGCGGACGTCGCGGTCAGCTGCCGAGGATGCGCGCCGCGAGGGCGGCGGCGTTCTTCGCGTTGTCGACGCCGACGGTTGCAACAGGCACGCCCGGCGGCATCTGGGCGATCGCGAGCAGCGCATCGAGGCCGTCGAGCACGCTCAGCCGCGAGCGGAGCGGGACGCCGATCACCGGGAGGTCGGTGTGTGCCGCGACCGCTCCTGGGAGGGCCGCGGCGAGCCCGGCTCCCGCGATCAGCACCCGGATCCCGCGCTCCCGCGCCGTGCGGGCGTACTCGGCGACGGCGTCCGGGTTCCGGTGCGCCGAGCGCACTTCGAACTCGTACGCGATGCCCCGCGACTCGAGTTCGTCGAGTGCCGGCTGCATGGCCTCGCGGTCAGATTCCGACCCGACGAGCAGGCCGACGGTCGGGCCGTCAGCTGCGGACATGGCTCTCCGCGGCTCTCAGGGCGATATCGCTTCGGTAGCGCATCCCGTCGAAGGAAATCAGGCTGGCGGCTTCGTACGCGGTCGAGCGCGCGGCACGAATGTCGTCGCCCGTGGCGGTCACGGCAAGGATGCGCCCGCCATTCGTGACCAGCCGGCCACCGTGTCGCGCCGTTCCTGCGCGGAAGACGAGCGCGCCCGTCGCTTCGGCGTCCTCGATGCCGTCGATTGGTGTGCCGCTATCGCTCCGCTCAGGGTAGTCCCGGCCGGTCAGCATCACGGTCACGGACGCCTCCTCGCCGAACGCGACTTCCCCGGGGAGTTCTCCGGCCGCCGCCCCGAGCAGCAATGGCAGAAGATCGCCGTCGATGCGCGGCAGAATTGCCTCCGTCTCGGGATCCCCGAACCGACAGTTGAACTCGAGCACTCGTGGGCCGTTCTCGGTCAGCATCAGGCCGGCGTACAGCAGGCCTGTGAACGGAGCATCGCGACGGGCGAGCTCGACGAGAACGGGCCGATGCACCGTCTCGAGCAGCTCCTCGATTTCGGACTCTCCTAGACCGGGCACCGGCGAGTACGCACCCATGCCGCCGGTGTTCGGCCCGGTGTCGTTCTCGAAGGCACGCTTGAAGTCCTGGGCGGGAGGGAGAGCGATCGCCCGTTCGCCGTCGCTGACCGCGAACAGCGAGACCTCCTCACCTTCGAGCAACTCTTCGATCAGCAGGTCGCCGCCGAGAGCTGACGCTTCGCGCAGGCCCGCGTCGAGCTCCTCCTGGGTGTGGCAGACGAAGACGCCCTTGCCCGCAGCGAGCCCATCGACCTTGACCACGCAAGGTGGTCGCGCGACCGCCAAGCGCTGCGCTGTGGGGACACCGGCGGCCTCGAGCACCTCCTTCGCGAACGCTTTCGAGCCCTCGATCCTCGCGGCTGCCCGCGTCGGGCCGAACACCGCGACCCCGCCGCGGCGGAGCGTGTCGACGAGCCCGATGACGAGCGGCGCCTCCGGCCCGACCACCACCAGGTCGATCTCGAGCTCGCGACAGAGGGAGAGCAGCCCTTCGCCATCCTCGGCGCGAACCGGGTGGCATCCTCCGAGGGCGGCGATTCCCGGGTTGCCGGGCGCGGCGTGCAGCTCGTCGAGGGCCGGGCTGGAGGCAAGCTTCCACGCGAGCGCGTGTTCGCGGCCGCCCGACCCGACGATCAGCACCTTCACGGCGGCGGAGTGTACTGGGGCGGTCGGCGCCGCCCGGGTTCGTCTGGCCGGGTAGAAGGTTCGCCCGGCCTCCTCCCCAAGGCGATCGTATGCGTGGCGGGCGCACCTGTCTGTGACGGGACCGTGACGAACGTGTCGCAGCCGGGGATACGCTCAGGCACGTGACCGACGAAGACGCGCTCGTGGTGCCGCCGTACTCGGCCGCGCCGGTCGAGGTGCTCCGGCTGCCCGCGGGTCGAAGCGAGCGCGACCAGGTCGCCGTCGAGGAGCCGCTCGAGATCCGAATCAACGGCTCGCCCGTTGCGGTCACGATGCGCACGCCTGGCCACGACGAGGAGCTGGCACTTGGGTTCTGCCTCTCGGAGGGGCTGCGGCCGGTCGCAGCATCGCTTCCGGCAGACCTCGCGGCGAACACGGTCGAGGTCGAGGCACCGGCCTTCGATCCGCAGCGGCTGCAGCGCAGCTTCTACACGAGCTCGTCGTGCGGGGTCTGCGGCAAAGGCGCGCTCGAGGCCGTCGAGGTCGAGGCTCCAAGAGTCGAGGCCTCGCTCGAGGTCGCGGCGGCCCTGCTCGCCCAGCTGCCCGACCGGCTGCGTGCCGAGCAGCCGGCGTTCGCGGCCACAGGTGGCCTGCACGCGACCGGGCTCTTCGATGCGAACGGCGAGCTCGTGTGCCTGCGGGAAGACGTCGGCCGCCACAACGCCCTCGACAAGGTCGTCGGCTGGGCGTTCCGCGAAGGACGGCTACCGCTCGAGTGCTCCATCCTCTGCGTCAGCGGGCGGCTCTCGTTCGAGCTCGTCCAGAAGGCGGCGGTCGCCGGCTGCCCGATGCTCGTCGCGGTCGGAGCCCCGTCGAGCCTCGCCGTCGAGCTCGCTGCCGACCGCGGCACCACGCTCTGCGGCTTCGCCCGCGGCGGCCGGCTGAACGTCTACACCCAGCCGTGGCGCGTCCTCGCCTGACGGGCGTCCTGCTCGTCGGCGGAGCAAGTACCCGCTTCGGGTCGCCGAAGGCGCTGGCGCGGCTCGACGGCGAGATGCTGGCCGAGCGCGGCTGGCGTCTGCTGGGCGAGGCCTGCGACGAGCGCCTGGCGGTCGGCAAGCGGGTCGACGACCTCGAGCTGCCGTTCGAGCTCGTCGACGACGGCACCGAAACGCGCGCCGCGCTGGCCGGAATCGTCGCCGGCCTGAGGACCGCCTCGAACGAGCTCGTGGCCGTGATCCCGGTCGACATGCCGTTCGTGACGGCCGAGCTCCTGCACGAGCTCGCCGAAGCGTGCCGGGAAGCGGCGGCGCCGCGCGGAGCACCGCTGCCTGCGGTCTTTCGTCGAAGCGCGCTCACGCTGCTCGAGCGTCGCCTCGCGGCCGGCGAGCTCGCGCTGCACGCGGCACTGCGCGAGCTCGACGCCGTGGAAGTGGACACCGAATCCGCGTTACTCGTTAACGTCAACACCGCGGATGAGCTTCGAAGTCTCGGGTGACGCATACGACCGCTTCATGGGCCGCTACTCGCGGGAGTTGGCGCCGGTCTTCGCCGACTTTGCCGGCATCGAGCCGGGGCAGCGCGTGCTCGACGTCGGCTGCGGCTCCGGCGTCCTGACGGAGGAGCTCGCGCGCCGAGTCGGCGCCGACCACGTCGCGGGCGTCGACCCATCGCCGCTGCTCCAGGCCTGCGCTGAACGCGTCCCCGGGGCCGAGCTGAAGAAGGCGAGCGCCGAGTCGCTCCCGTGGCCCGACAACTCCTTCGACGCCGCGCTGGCGCAGCTGGTCGTCCACTTCATGGACGACCCGCCGGCCGGCGCGGCCGAGATGCGGCGCGTCACCCGGCCCGGGGGCGTGATCGCGAGCTGCGTATGGGATTTCGGCGAAGGCATGGCCCTGCTCCGCAACCTCTGGCAGGCCGTTCGCACGATCGATCCGGACGCAGACGCGGAGACGAGCCCGTTCGGGAAGCGCGAGGGGCTCGAAGCGCTCTGGCGCGACAGCGGGCTCGCCGACGTCGAGAGCGAGGGGCTCGAGGTCTCGACTCGCTACGAGGACTTCAGGGAGCTATGGAACACGTTCCTGCTGGGCGCCGGCCCCGCGGGGCAGTACGTGCTTGCGCTCCAGGCGGACCGTCGGGCCGCCGTGCGCAAGGAGTACTTCCGCCGGCTCGGTGAACCCGACGGCAGCTTCACGCTCGATGCCCGGGCGTGGGCCGTTCGCGGCGTCGTTCCGGAGTAACGGTTCGCTTAACGGGTACGGCGGCGGCGTGCGCTTCACGCTGATGCTCCTCCTGGGCGGCCTCGCAGTCGCCGCGATCGTCTTCGCGGCAACCGGCGGGCACGTGCTCCTGCTGCCGTTCCTGCTCGTGCTCCCGCTCGGGCTCTTCGGCCTCGGCCGGCGGCGCGGCCGCTAGGGCCGCGCGAGCGCCTCGAGCGGGCCGGGCGCGAGGACGCGCTCTCGCTCCGCGCCGGTGCCGATCAGCGAGACTGGCACCTCGAGCTCGCGCTCGACGAACTCGACGTAGCGACTCGCGTTCTCGGGCAGCGCGTCGAGCTCGCTCACCTCGTCGAGCGGCTCCGACCAACCGGGCAGCGTCTCGAAGACCGGGCGGCAGTGATGGAAGTCGCTCTGATGCGCAGGGAAGTCCGGGGTCTCGGAGCCGTCCCGCAGCCGGTAGCGCGTGCAGACCGGCAGCTCCGCGAACGCCGAAAGCACGTCGAGCTTGGTCAGCGCGAGGGAAGTGATCCCGTTCAGGCGCACGGCGTACCGCAGGGCGACGAGATCGAGCCAGCCGCAGCGGCGCTGGCGGCCGGTGGTGGTGCCGAACTCTGCGCCCAGGTCGCGCACGCGCTCCTGGTCGGGACCTTCGATCTCGGTCGGGAAGGGTCCCTCGCCGACGCGGGTGACGTACGCCTTGGCGACACCGATGATCGCGTCGATCCGGTTCGGGCCGATCCCCACACCGACCGCCGCTGCGCCGGCGACCGTTCCCGAGGAGGTTACGAACGGATAGGTGCCGTGGTCGAGATCCAGCAACGTGCCCTGCGCCCCTTCGAGCAGGACGAAGCGCCCGTCGCGCAACGCGCGGTCGACGAGCAGCGAGGTGTCGGCAACGTACGGGCGCAGGCGCTGCGCGTAGCCCTCGTACCGCGCGGCGAGCTCCTCCAGCTCGAGCGGCTCGGCGCCGTAGACGCGTTCGAGCCAGACGTTCTTCTCGGCCAGCGCGACCTCGATCTTCTGGCGCAGGATCTTCGGCTCGAGCAGGTCCTGGACGCGGATCCCTAGCCGCGCGGCCTTGTCGGCGTAGGCCGGGCCGATGCCGCGCTTGGTGGTTCCGATCTGGAGGTCGCCGAGCCGCCGCTCGCTGCCCTGGTCGATCGCGACGTGCCACGGCATGATCAGGTGCGCCTCGCCGCTGAGGCGCACGCATCCGGTGTCGATGCCGCGGGCTTCGAGCCCGTCGAGCTCGCCGACGAAGACCTCCGGGTCGATCACGCAGCCCGCCCCGAGGATGCACTCCTTGCCGTGCAGGATCCCCGACGGCATGTGGTGGAACTTGTACTTCTCGCCGCCGGTGACGATCGTGTGGCCGGCGTTCGGGCCGCCCTGGTAGCGGCAGACGAGATCGGAGTGCTGCGCCAGCAGGTCGACGATCTTGCCCTTCCCCTCGTCTCCCCACTGCGCGCCGACAATCACGGTCGCGGGCATCAGGCGTCTCCGGGCGCGCAATGTTGGCCCGGACGCACGAGCGAAGCCCGCTCGTCCTCCAGACGGCGTTCGGCGAGCGGACGCCTCGGCGCTCCTACGATGACGGTCGCCGGCACGCGCCGGAGTTTGCCCTAACAGTCGGAGGTCCGATGAGCCAGCTCGTCCAAGTCGCCGGTGCGATCGCGATCCTCGTCGCATTCGCCGCCGCCCAGCTGCGGCTCCTGACCGTCGACTCGCGGCTCTACCTCGTCCTCAACCTCGCCGGGTCGCTCGTCCTCGGGCTCGACGCGTGGCACGAGCGGCAGTGGGGCTTCCTGCTGCTCGAGGGCGTGTGGGCGCTCGTCTCGGCGTGGAGCTTGACCCGGCGGCCCGCTACCGAGCCGGCGTCAGGGTGAGGTGCGTGGCCTCCGCCGGCTGAAGGCCGAGCTGGACGCCGAGCTTGCCGAACAGACTAGTGCCGCCGCCGAGCAGTACCGGCGCGACGTGGATCTGCAGCGTGTCGACCAGCCCCGCCCGAAGGTACTGCTGCACGACGTCGGCGCCGCCCGAGAGCTGGACGTCGCGCTCGCCGGCCGCGGCCTTCGCCTGCTCGAGCGCGGACTCGATCCCGTCCGTCACGAACGTGAACGTCGTCCCCTGCTTGACCAGCGGGTCGCGTTCGTGGTGGGTCAGCACGTAGACCGGCGCGCGGAACGGCGGCTCGTCGCCCCACCAGCCGTCGGCATTCGGGTCGTCCTCCCAGGGCCCCGCGCCGCCGCTGAACATACGCCTGCCCATGATGTACGCGCCGATCGAGCGCGCGAGCTCCTCGACGAGGTCGTTCGCCGGCCCCGTCTCGCCGCCCTCCTGGCCGTGGCGCTCGCGCCACGACGCGAGCCGCGTGATCCAGTCGTGCAGGAGCTCGCCGCCCTCGCCGAGCGGCTGCTCCATGGTGATGTTCGGGCCGGCGACGAAGCCGTCGAGGGACATGCTGATGTCGAGCGTGAGCTGTGTCATGCCGTTACAGACGGGCGCTCGCGGCGAAACTCATCGCCGCCCGCGGCTACCAGAGCGGCGACGTGGCCTCTGCACGCGCGGTCGACCCCGCGCGGATCACTCGGATCCGGTGACCGAGCCTGCAGGTCGCCCAGCCCAGGTCGTCTTCCAGGCGCAGACGCCCCTCCGCCGTGTGCGCAAGGTGCTCGCCCGCCGAGTCGAGCTCCTCGCAGGCCTGACAGACCACGGTGAACGCGGTCGCGCGCGCGAGGAGGACGACGGTCTGCTCGAAGGTCGTCACGATGATGGCGCCAGGTCGGCGAACTTGGCGTAGCGCTTCAGGAACGAGAGCTTGACGGTGTCGGTCGGGCCGTTGCGGTGCTTCGCCAGGTGCACCTCGGCGATCCCCTGCTGGTCGGACTCGTCGTTGTAGTACTCGTCGCGGTAGATGAACATCACCAGGTCGGCGTCCTGCTCGATCGAGCCCGACTCGCGCAGGTCGGAGAGGATCGGCCGCTTGTCGTGGCGCTGCTCGACCGCGCGGGAGAGCTGCGACATGGCGAGGATCGGGACGTCGAGGTCGCGGGCGAGGATCTTCAGCGAGCGCGAGATCTGCGAGACCTCCTGCACCCGGCTCTCGACGTTGGAGCCAGAGGTCATCAGCTGGAGGTAGTCGACCACGATCAGGCCGAGGTTCGGCTCGCGCGACTTCAGCCGCCGGGCTTTGGAGCGGATCTCCATCATCGTGATCGAGCCCTGGTCGTCGACGTAGATCGGCGCCTTCGCGAGCCGGTCGCACGCGGCGGTCAGCCGCGGCCAGTCGTCGGCCCCGAGCTTGCCGGTGCGCAGGCGCTGCGACTCGACCTTCGCCTCGCTGCACATCAGGCGCTGGGTCACCTCGGCCTTCGACATCTCGAGTGTGAACAGCGCGGTGGGCACCTCGGCGCGGACGGCGAGGTTGGCGGCCATGCAGAGGCCAAGGCCGGACTTCCCCATGCTCGGGCGGGCGGCGACGATGATCAGGTTCCCCGGCTGGAAGCCGGAAGTGAGCCGGTCGAGATCGCGAAAGCCGGAGGGCGTCCCCGTGACGTCGGCGCCGGCTTCGTAGAGCGCGGTGATCCGCTCGAAGCTGTCCTTCAGCAGCTCCTCGATGTGGCTGAACTCGCTCGTCACGCGCGCCTGCGAGAGGTCGAAGACGACCTGCTCGGCCCGGTCGACGAGGTCGGTGGTCTCGCCCGGCCGCTCCCAGCCCAGTTGGGCGATCTCGCCGCCCGCCCGAATCAGCCCGCGGAGGGTCGCCATCTCGCGCACGATGCGCGCGTAATGCCCCGCGTTCGCGCTGGCCGGGACGAGCGTGGCGAGCTCGTGGATACGGACGCGACCGCCCGCGTCCTCGAGCTGCCCGCGCTCCTCGAGCTCGTCGACCAGCGTGATCGCGTCGACGGGCTCGCCCTTCTGGTACAGCGCCAGCGCTGCGCGGTAGATGACGGCGTGGCTCTCGCGGTAGAAGTCGCTCGCGTCCAGGACTTCGCTGACCGCCCCGATCGCGCCGGGGGAGAGCATCATCGCGCCGAGGACTGACTCCTCGGCTTCGAGATTCTGCGGCGGGACCGGGGCGGTCGGCGAGGCCTGGGCGAGCTGGGCCATCGGGCTATCCCACCACGGCAGGGCGGAACGTGGAAGGTCTGGACGACACGGCTTTCGACAGGGTCGTGTGCGGCCGACGGTCCCGGTTTGCAGGCATAAGGGAACACAGGTTCCCACGACCCCCGGACGACCCTGTGGGCGAAATCTTCGCTCGGAGCGGGAAGTTCGTGAGGAAATCCACAGGCC
>JBIOZO010000195.1:0-4458 GCA_044871215.1 Gaiellaceae bacterium
GTCGAAGCGGCCGCCGTTCGGCACCGAGTCGAGGTGGGAGCCCGTCCAGACCTCGGGCAGCTCGGGCCGCCGCCCGGGGAGGCGGCCGAACAGGTTCCCCGCCGAGTCGACCTCGACCTCGAGCCCGGCCTCGCGCATCCAGCCGGCGACGAGCTCGTGCGCCTCGTCCTCCTCGCGGGTGCCGCCGAGGCGGTTCGCACCGGGGCCGCCCCCGATCGCGTAGAGGGCATCGAGGCGCTCCAGGACCCGCACGGCCACAGCCTAAGCCCGCAGCGGACGGAGCAGCAGCACCCCGGCGAGCGGAAAGACGGCAGCGCCGGCAAAGCCGATCCGCCACGAGCTCGCCGCCACCACCGCGGCGAAGGCCGGCGGCACGATCGCGCCGGCTGCGGCGAGCGCGCTCTGCTGCATCCCGAGCGCGGCGCCGCTGCGGCTCCGGCCTGCGATCTCGGCCGCAGCGGTGAACGAGAGCCCGTTCCAGGCCATCGAGATGCCGCCGGCCAGTACAAACGCGGGGATCAGCAGCACGAGCGGCGCCGAGAGCGCGGCTGTCGCGAGCGCCAGCGTCACGGCGCTCGCCACCCCGACCACCCGCAACGGATGCAGGCGCGACCCGATCCGGTCGGACCAGCGCCCGCCGCCGATCCGCATCGCCGCCGCGACCACCTGAGCCCCTGCGAGCACGCCGGCGGCCGCGGCGTCGGTGAGCCCGCGCTCGTCGTGGAGGAACAGAACGAGGAACCCGATCACCGCGAGCTGGGCGACCAGGTACAGGCTGCTCGCGACGCACAGCAGCCACAGGCGGTGGTCGCGCAGCGTGGCGCCGAGGCCCCGCGGCTCGAGCACGTCGTCCTCGGAGCCGGCCTCGCGATCGTGGATGACCGCGAGCCCGAACGTCGCGCCGACGAGGCACAGGAAGCCGAGGAAGACGAACGCGGCCCGCAGGCTCAGCGCCGGCAGGACGAGCGCCGAGATCAGCCCGCCGACCGGAATTGCCGTCTGCCGCACGCCAAGCGCGAACCCCCGCTCGGATGCTGGGAACCACTGCATCACGGCGCGGCCGCTGGCGGCGTTGACGCTCGCGCCGGCCGCACCCGCGAGTCCGACGAGCAGGATCAGCGACTCGAAGCTGTCCGCGTAGCCGGCCGCGGCGGTCGCGATCCCGCAAGCGCCGAGCCCGGTGCCGAGGACGAGCCGCTCGCCCACGCGATCCGCGAGCAGCCCCCACGGCAACAGCGTCAGCAGCGTCCCGATCCAGAGACTGTCGAGCACGACGCCGACCTGCAGCAGGCTGAGGTCGTGCGCGTCGCGCAGCTGCGGCGACAGCACGGGCAGGCCGATGATCACGGCCGAGAAGGTGGTCTGCGCAGCCGTCCCCGCCGCGAGGACGAGCCAGCGGTAACGGCTCAGCACGCGTCCAACGCTATCGCGGCCCCGACGGCTAGGCTGGCGCCGTGGCGTTTCGTGTCACCCGCCCCGACGACGTCGACTGGATCGAGCGCGAGCCCGAGCCGGGCGGCACTGCCCGCTACGTCGCGCGGCTGAGCGAGGAGCTCGGTTTCCAGAACACGCGCGGGAACCTCTGGCGGTATCCGTCCGGCGCGAAGGGCCGACGCCATCGCGACACGATCCAGGAGGAGACCTTCGTCGTCGTCGCGGGCATGCTGACGGCCTACCTCGGCGATCCCCCCGAGCAGGTCGAGGTTCCGCAGGGCGGCGTCGTCCACGTGGAGGCCGGGACCGAGCTACAGCTGGCGAACCACGGCGACGAGGAAGTCCTCCTCTGGGCCTACGGCGCGCCCCCCGAGTCCGGCGGCGCCGAGTTCCTCGACTCCGCGGTCTGACGCGGCCTCACAGATCGCGCCGGCCTCGCGTTCTAGATTGACGAGATGCCAAGCGCAGTCCTCGAGACTCCGATCGGGCCGCTCGGGCTCATCGCCTCCGACACGGCGCTGCAGAGCGTGCTGTTCGGCGGCGATCGGATCCGGCCCGAAGGGAGCTCGCCCGTCCTCGACGAGGCGGCCTTCCAGCTCGACGCCTACTTCGAGGGCGAGCTCGTGGCGTTCGATCTCCCGCTCGAGCTGGACGGGAGCGAGTTCCAGCGCAGCTGCTGGCTCGCGCTCGCCTCGATCCCGTACGGGCAGACCGTGAGCTACGGGGAGCAGGCGCGCCGGCTCGGCCTCGGGAGCGACGCCGCCCGCGCGGTCGGGGCCGCGAACGGCCAGAACCCGTTGCCGATCGTGCTGCCGTGTCACCGCGTGATCGGCGCGGACGGCTCCCTGACCGGCTTCGGCGGCGGGCTCGACGTCAAGCGGTTCCTGCTCGAGCACGAGGGGGCGCTGCTCCCGCTCGGCTGATGCTATAGTGAACCGCATGGTTCAGTATTCAGTCGACCGCGCGTTCGCGGCCCTCGCCGACCCGACCCGCCGTGCCGTGCTCGAACGGCTCGGCAGCGGCAGCGCCACGGTCAGCGAGCTGGCCGAGCCATTCGGCATGTCGCTCACCGGGATGAAGAAGCACCTCCGGCTGCTCGAGGAGGCCGAGCTGGTCACCACCGAGAAGGTCGGCCGGGTCCGGCGGTGCACGCTCGTGCCCTACGCCTTCGAAGGCATCAGCACGTGGCTGCAGCGCCTCGACCGCTTCGCGCAGGTCGTCGAACGCACGAAAGGAGCACGATGAGCCCCACGAAGAAGACGGAAGGATTCTCCGCCGAGGAAAAGGCGGCGATGCGCGCCCGCGCCAAGGAGCTGAAGCTGGCCGCGGAGGGCGAGGAGGCGATTCAGGGAGCGCTGAAGAAGATGACGCCGGCCGACCGCAAGCTCGGCGAGCGAGTCCACGCGATCGTCAAGAAGACCGCGCCGGACCTGACGCCGAAGACCTGGTACGGGATGCCGGCCTACGCCGACAAGAACGGCAAGGTCGTGGTCTTCTTTCGCGACGCGGCGAAGTTCAAGGAGCGCTACGCGATGCTCGGGTTCCAGGACAACTCGAACCTGGACGACGGCACGATGTGGCCCGTCGCCTACGCGCTGACAACGAAGCTGAGCAAGGCGGACGAGGCGAAGATCACCAAGCTCGTCAAGCAGGCGGTGTCGTGAGCGAGACGACGGTGACGACGCCGAACGAGCTCGAGATCCGCGTCGAGCGGGTCTTCGACGCGCCCCGCGCACACGTCTTCTCCGTCTGGACGGATCCCGAGTTGATCCCCGAGTGGTGGGGCGACGGCACGGTCGTCGAGGAGATGGACGTGCGCCCCGGCGGGCGCTACCGCTTTCGCACTGCGTTCGGTGTCGTCGAGGGCGAGTTCCGCGAGGTCGAGCCACCAGCGCGCCTGGTGCAGACGTTCCAGAACCACCTGCAGACGCTGGAGTTCGAGGACCTCGGCGACGGCACGAAGCTGACGCAGACGATGCGCTTCGAGACGACCGAGCAGCGCGACACGACGATGCAGTACGGCGTCGAAGAAGGCGCGAAGGCCGGCTTCGCTCGCGTGGACGAGGTCTTGCGGAGGCTCGCTACAGGCCGAACGGGTTGAACGGCATCACGCTCTTCGTCCCGAGGTAGTCCTCGAGCGTCTCGACCCGGAGCTCGCGGCCGAAGCCGTACTGCTGGTACGCGAATAGAATCGGCCCGGTGGACGAGAAGGTCCAGGTCGAGGCGGCGCGGATCCCGGACCGCGACCGGCTGCTCGAGGAGCTGCGCAAGGCAGGCCTCGACGCGCGGCCCGTCGACGAGGTCGGCATCGAAGTCCCGCTCGAGACCGACGCGGACGAGGTGCTCGCCCACGCCGAGTCGGTGATCATGCGCACCGGCTCGTCTTTCGTGCCGATCAAGCACGAAGGCACGATCTACATCCGGCCGCCGCTCAGCTAGGTCGCTTCGAAACGCGATGACCGGCAAAGCGCCGGGTACCAACGCGTCTCCGAAAGCGCGACGCCAGGCCGCGAGCCCGCGCCGAGCGCGAGCGCGCGGCCCCGACCAGTGCTAATAACGGCTCTCGCTCTGAGCCCTGAGGGTTCCGGCGCCGACGTCCCAGCGCACCATCACGGCGTAGAGCACGATCGCCGTCAGGGTGAGGCTCGCCAACGCCCACAGCGGGTAGGCCGCGTTGCCGACGAAGCCGAGCTGCACGAGGAAGCTCAAGCTCCCGACGACGATGGTGAACCAGCGCGCCCAGGTCGCTCCTGTGCAGAGGCCAAAGCCCGCCGCCAGCAGAAGGACGCCCCAGATCATCATGATCCAGCCCCACGTCGTGGTGTCGAACACGAGAATCTGGCTCGGCGTCACGAAGTAGTAGTTGTCGCGGATGACCGCGATCAGGCCTTGGAAGAAGTCGATGCTCCCGACTACGAGCATCAGGATCCCCGCAAAGCGGATCCACCCGGCCCAGCGTTCGCCCATTGCCTCCATGTAATGCTCCTTTCAGCCTGCGTTACGGCCGACCTTCGGGCCAAAAGG
>JBIOZO010000196.1:0-4901 GCA_044871215.1 Gaiellaceae bacterium
TCAGCGGCTCCAAGCGTTCTGTCGAGCTCGCCGGCGAGGCGCCGACGCCGTACTAGAGCGCCGCTTCGTCGCGTCCGAAGAACGAGCTCGAGATCATGTAGAAGAGCGCGATGGCGAGGTAGAGCGCCGCGCTCGCCCGAGGGCTTACGAGCGCGACGAGAGTCGCACCCGCGTAGAGGGGGATTCCAGGCTTGTAGGCCCGGGTGATGCCGCTCACCTCTTTTGGATCCGCGTCGGGCCGAAGTAAACGGCCATCCCAGATGGCATAACGCCAGATCGCGTTGAAGAAAGCCGCCGTGATCGTGAGCGTGATGCCGTAGGTGAGTGCGGCGGCGCGGCCTTCGTCGCCCCAGGCGTAGTCGGCCAGCAGCGTCGTCGGAAACGGAACAAAGGCGATGAGCAGCAGAAGACCGAGGTTGAGGTAGAGGAACCGATGATCGGCCTCGCGGATCTGCCGAAATACCGTGTGGTGGTTCACCCACATGATCCCGATCGTGAGGAAGCTCGTCGCGTACGCAAGATAGGACGGCCAGAGATCGAGGAGGGCGGCGCCGAGGTCGCCGCCGTGGACCAGGTGGGGAACGGCGATCTCCAGGACGAGCAGGGTGGCCGCAATGGCGAACACTCCGTCGGCGAACGTCTCGAGCCTGCCCTTCTCCACGTGGCAAGCCTAGAGAGGGGCCCGGTCGTGAAACCGGGCCCCGCAATCGTTCCTACTCGTACTGCAGCGCCTGGAGGACGTTCAGCTTCGACGCGCGCCGGGCGGGCAGGATCGCGGCCACGATGCCGACGATGATCGCGGCGATCGCGAAGATGACGATCTGCATTACCGGCACGGCGAAGTTGATGAAGTCCACGCGAGCGGTCAGGAGCCCTGCGAGGACGATGCCCAGGATGATTCCGAGCGCCGCTCCGATGAGGGCGGTAATGACGCTCTCGTAGCGGATCATCCGCCGGACCTGCCGGCGGGTCATTCCGACGGCGCGAAGCGTCCCGATCTCTCGCGTTCTCTCGAACACCGTGAGCACGAGCGTGTTGATGATCCCGAAGAGACTCACGATCACCGACAGCGCGAGCAAGATGTAGAGGACGTTCAAGATGTTGTTCAGGAAGCTCACCTGGTTGTCCTTGAACTGGTCGCGCGTTTGCGCCTTCGCGTTCGGGAAGTCCTTGAGGGAGTTCTCGAGCGCCGCCGTGTTCTCGTCGGTGACACCGCCCGTCATCTTCACGAACGAGAAAAGGTTCTCGGGCTGGTCGTAGTTCGCGTCGAACGTTTCGCTCGAGAACGTGACGGTGCCGAAGGGTGAGCCGCCCGCGGGAGGATCGAAGATCCCCTTGATCACGAGTGGCACGACATCGCCGCTCGGAACCGTGATCTTGATCGGTGAGCCGATCTGCAGGTTGTGCTTCTCGGCGTAGTCGTTGTCGACGAACGCGCCGTCCTTTCCGAGGTCGGCGAAGACGGACTCCGAGCCTTCGGTCCAGTTGAGAGCGATCGCGTCGCCGGCATTCGGCGTCACCGCCGTGACGTTCTCGACGCTTCCGAACGCCATCGCCTGGCCGGCGCGAACGCTGGCGACGGCCTCGACACCGGGAGCCCGCGAGGCTGCCTCGGCGGCGTCGGTCGGCAGCGGTGAGAAGTTGTTCTGCGCCGTGATCGCGTAGTCGGAGACGAAGATCTTGTCCACAGCGCCCGTGAAGCTCGAGCGGATTCCCTGGCCCAGCACCGCGACGAGGGTCACGAGCGCGAGGCCGATCATCAGCGCCGCCGCGGTCGAGGCGGTTCGCTGCGGATTCCGCCGCGCGTTGCCGCGCGCCAGGCGGCCCGACGCCCCGCCGAAGCGAGCCGTGGGCCAGCCGAGGATGGCTGCGAATCCGGGGACGAGCTTCGCGGCGAAGAGCGCGACGCCGATGAAGACGAGCAGCGCGCCGACGCCCATGGACAGGAGGATCGCGGCGGTTCCGAGCCCGCTGCCGAACAGGCCGTAGATGACGAGCGCGAAACCGATGACTGCGACGATCACCGCGGCCGGCGTGCGGAAGCGCGCGAAGCGCGATTCGGGAAGCGTCGCGCCTTCGCGCACGGCGGCGATCGGCGGCACTCTCGTCGCCCGAATCGCGGGCCGCAGGCTGGCCCCGACCGTAACGAGGATCCCCACGACGAG
Organism: Gaiellaceae bacterium; assembly: GCA_044871215.1. Classification (GTDB taxonomy): domain Bacteria; phylum Actinomycetota; class Thermoleophilia; order Gaiellales; family Gaiellaceae; genus AC-32. Next base: position 2,166 of record JBIOZO010000196.1, read on the forward strand.
CGCGACGATGATCGTGCGCGTCTCGAACGTCAGACCGCTGTTCGGCAAGGTGAAGCCGATCGCGTCGAAGAGCCAGAAAAGCCCCTTGGCCAGGCCGAGCCCGAGGAACAGCCCGACGATCGACGCGAGGATGCCGACGACGAGCGACTCGATGAGGATCGACCTCAGCACCTGTCTCCGCGAGGCGCCGACCGTACGTAGGGTCGCGAGCTCGCGGGTCCGTTGCGCGATCGTGATCGACAGCGAGTTCGCGATGACGAACGCGCCGACGAAGAGCGCGATGCCTCCGAACGACAGCAGGAACGTGCGCAGGAAGCTGATGAACTCGTTTGTGTCGGAGGCGTCGTCCTCGGCCTGCTCTGCGGCGGTGCGTACCTGGGTGTTCGCGGGCAGCACGCCTCTCAGCTCGGTGGCGAGCTGCTGGTCCGAGACGCCTGGCTTCGCGGCGACGGCGATCTCGTCGAGCTTCCCTTCCATGTCGAAGATCCGCTGGGCGGTCGGCAGGTCGAAGCCTGCGAGCGTGGCCCCGCCGATCGTCGAGACTGAGCCGAACTTGACGATTCCGGAGATGTGGAGCTTTTCCACGGGCCCGCGGCCCTGCACGCCCACGGTGTCACCGACCTCGAAGCCCTCCTTCTTCGCCGTCTGGCCGTCGATCACGACCTCGTCCCCCGAAGGCCAGGCGCCTTCGACGAGCGTAAGCGGGTTGAAGCGGCTGTCTCCGTTCGCGATCGAGAAGCCGAGGTTGGGCGCGCCGCCGTAGACGATCGCCTTGTTGTCGTCGCCTATGAGCTGCGCTTCGCCCGAGACGCTGCCTTCGGCCTCTGCGACCGCGGGCTGCGACTGGACCGTCGAGAGGAGCGATTCCTTCAGGGGCGGAGCGGTCGCCCCGCTGTCGTCGGTGAGGTCGAAGGCCGACTTCCCGCTGATCACGACGCTGGAGCCCTGGCGGGAGTCGGTGAAGATGTTGTCGAAGGCTTTCTGAATCGAGTCCGTGAGCACGAGCGTGCCGGCCACGAGCGCCACGCCGAGCACGATCGCGACCGCGGTGAGCGCGGTGCGGAGCTTGCGGCCGAGCAGACCCCTGAGTGCGACCCGTGTCATTGCCGGGCGACCTCGTCCATGGCCGCGACGATCTCGCCCTGGCTGGCTCCCCTGAGCTCCTTGACGATGCAGCCGTCGGCGAGGAAGAGAATCCGGTCGGCGATGGCGGCGGCCCGTGCGTCGTGCGTGACCATCACGATCGTCTGGCCGAAGTTGGCGGCCATATCGCGGAGGAGATCAAGGATCTCGCCGCTCGTGGACGAGTCGAGGTTGCCGGTCGGCTCGTCGGCAAAGATGACGGTCGGCTTCGATGCGAGGGCACGTGCGATCGCGACGCGCTGCTGCTGGCCGCCCGACAGCTCGGAGGGGCGATGAGTCCGCCGCTCGTCGAGGCCGGTCCGCTTGATCACTTCGTCGACCCACGCCTCGTCGACCTTGCCGCCCGCGAGCTCGAGCGGAAGCCGGATGTTCTCCTCGGCGGTGAGCATCGGCAGGAGGTTGAAGAACTGGAAGATGAAGCCGATGTGCTGGCGGCGAAGCTTCGTCAGCTCGTTGTCGTTCAGCTTCGTGATGTCGGAGCCCTCGATCCGGACCGTGCCGGACGTCGGACGATCCAGCCCCGCGAGGATGTGCATCATGGTCGACTTGCCGGAGCCCGACGGGCCCATGACCGCCGTCAGATCCCCGTGGGCCACGTCCAGCGAGCAGCCGTTCAGGGCGTGGACCGCAGTCTCGCCTTCGCCGTAGACGCGGGTGATCTCGCTCGCCTGGACGACGACGCCTGTCGTCCCTTCTTCCGCAGTCCGTTCTTCACTCATCGCCGATGTCATTCGGACCTCCAGGTCTGTGTGTCGTCAGGGTGTCAAACATCAACCGAGAGTCAAAGGCGGCGAGCGCGAGTCTTAACGTGCGGATAACCGCACCCTGGCTGGGAGGCGCGCTCCGCAGAAGCCGCGCAGAGACCTAGCGGTCGCCGGCGAGGAGGAAGGCGAGGGCCACGACGCCGTAGGCGCCGATCAGGGCGATTCCCTTTGCCCTGCTCGACCGGCCGTTTGCGAGAATCGCAGCCGTGAATGCCGTCGATACCGCGAGAGCGGCTATCTCGATCTGCCTGAAGGAGAGGGCGAGCGGCTCGATCAGCCAGGAGAGCAGCGTGACCGCCGGGATGAGGAACACGGCGACCTGCGCGGCCGAGGCGAGGGCGATCTCCGCCGCGAGCTTGATCTTCCCCCGCGCGGCGACGACGACCGCGCCGCCGTGCTCCGCCGCGTTCCCGACGATCGCCACGATCACCGCCGCGACGAAGAAGTCGCTCAGGTGGGCCTTCTCGGCGAAGGCCTCGAGCGTCCCGACGAGGATCTCGGCCACGAGCGCCGTGACGACGGTGGCGGCACCGAGCACGAGGAGCGACACGGTGAAAGACCAGGCGGCCATGTCAGAAGGCTCGTCCGAGGTGTGCTGAAGCCGGTGTCGCCTGAGCGAGTACCAGGTGACGGCGACGTAGACGAGGAGCAGCACGATCGAGACCGGCACCGATGCGACCGCGAGGGAGTGCCGGTCGGGATCGCCGCTCCAGCCGGGGATCGCCGGAATGAGGAAGAGAAGGACCGCAAAGGCGACGAGGCTCAGGGAAATCATGCTCGACCGGCGATCGAGCTCTCCGCTTCCTCCGAACGCGAGCGAGAAGCCGAG
>JBIOZO010000197.1:0-3911 GCA_044871215.1 Gaiellaceae bacterium
CCTAGACCCTCGGTCTCGAGCTCCTCGAACGTCTTGTAGCGCTTGACGTCCGGTTTCTCCGCGACGAGGTCGTCGAGCAGCTCGTTCTCGCCGTGCTCCTTCCTGGCCTCGGCGTACGCCTTGGCGAGCGCGAACGACTCGCGGAAGCTGCCGCCGCTCTCCGCCAGCAGCGCGGCCATCCCCGCGGTCGGCGGGCCCTCCTTCACGAGCTCCCACTCCTCCTGGCTGAAATCGGCCTTGCCGGTCATCTCGTCCTCCTTCGCGTCGCGAGTCAGGCTAGGAACGATCGGTCCAAGGGCCATCGCCCCAAGGGGATGATCTACCCAGGGCAAGGACTCGCTGTAATCGACCGAATGGCCGCGACACCCTCCGGCGAGCAGTTCGAGCTGAACAGCGGCGACCAGCACGCGGTCGTGACCGAAGTCGGCGCGGGCCTCCGTGCCTACTCCGCGGGGGGCCGCGAGCTCCTCGACGGCTATCCGGTCGACGCGCTCGCAAGCTCGGGTCGCGGCCAGCTGCTGCTCCCGTGGCCCAACCGGATCCGGGACGGCGTCTACACGCTCGACGGGCGCGAGTACCGGCTGCCCCTGAACGAGCCCGAACGTGGGAACGCGATTCACGGCCTGGTGCGGTGGTCGAGCTGGGCGGTGGCCGAGCAGACGGCCGACCGCGTCGTTCTCGCGCACGTGCTCCGCCCGCAGCCGGGGTACCCGTTCACGCTGGAGCTGCGAGTCGAGTACTCGCTCACGAGCAGCGGCCTCTCGGTGCGGACGATCGCCGCGAACGCAGGCGCCGATCCGTGCCCGTACGGAGCGGGCTCGCATCCATACCTTGCCGTGCGCTCCGTCGACGATGCCGTGCTCCGGCTGCCGGCCCGCACGGTCCTCGAGAGCGACGAGCGCGGAATCCCGGTCGGCTCCTCGCCGGTCGAAGCTGCGTTCGACTTCCGCACGCCTCGTCCGGTCGGCGGCGTCCAGCTCGACCACTGCTTTACCGACCTCGAGCGTGACGATGACGGCACGGCGCGCGTCGCAGTTGACGACACCACGCTCTGGCTCGACGAGAGCTACCCGTACCTGATGGTCTTCACGGGCGACGCCCTACCCGCCGCCGAGCGGCGCCGGAGCATCGCGGTCGAGCCGATGACCTGCGCGCCGAACGCCTTCGCCAGCGGCGACGGCTTAATCGTGCTGGAGCCGGGTGAGGAGCACGCGGCCGTGTGGGGCATCACGCCCCCCACGGCCGCGTGACGCTCTAGGCCTCGGCCTTCGCCTTCGCGAGGGCGCCGACCGCGACGAGGTCGGCTACGTGGACCCACGCGTCGGAGAGCGTGAGCCCCCCGGCCTTCGCGATCTTGTCGCGCAACGGGATCGCCCAGCGGTGCTCGAGCAGCGCGACCGCAGCGGCTGTTCCTTCCGGGATCGCGTCGCCGAGATACCAGACCGCGTCGTCGTCGAAGACGTGGCCGTCCTCGAGCTCCGCCGCCCCGGCGACCGCTCCGTACTCGGCGCCTTCCTCACCCTCGGCGCCGAAACCGACGAGCGCGCCGACAATAGCGCCGAACTGCTCGGCCTCCTCGGGGCTGAGGTCGGTCCGATGGGCGGTCTCGAGCTCACCGTCCTCGTTCTTCTTCACGAACATGAGGTCGATCAGCCGCACGATGTCGTGCTCCTTCAGGCGGTCGAGCTCTTCCATGATCGAGCCGTCGAAGTTGTCGCCCTCGAACCCGACGATCAGCATCTGCACGGGGCCGAGCGTCAGGCCCTCATCGGTGTGGGTCGGCAGCGTCATACGCCCTGCAGAAGCTTCTGCTTCTGCACCTCGAACTCGGCGTCGGTGAGCACGCCCTGCTCGTGCAGCTGCCCGAGCTTGCCGAGTTGCTCGATCGTGTTGTCGGTCATGCCGCCGGCCGGCGCGGCCGGAGCCTGCTGGGCCTGCTGGGCCTCCAGCTCGGCGATGCGCGCATCCCGGTCGTAGTCGTCGTCGCGGCCTTCCTGGACCCGCTTGCCGGCGTGGTAGGCCACCCCGCCGACCATGGCCGCCCGCATCAACGGGCGACGCCTTCGCATCATCATCTGCGTACCGTCCTTTCGCTCGTACGGCTCGCCGAAATCGTCCGGGCAGCGGCATCAGAGGGCATCGTCCGATCTGGGTGAACGAGGCCAGCGGCCGCGGGTTAGGGTCGCCGGGAATGGCTCTGCTGATCTCGATCGTCCTGGCGTTCTTCGTCGACTACCCGTGGAACCTGCTCGTCGTCCTCGGGGGGATCTCGGTGGAGGTGCTGGAGGTGATCTGGGGCCGGCGGCTGGCGCGCCGCTGGCGGCCTCAAACGGGTGTGCAAACGCTCATCGGCCAGCGCGCCGAGGTCGTGGTGGCCTGCCGCCCGGCCGGCCAGGTGCGCGTGAACGGCGAGCTCTGGGGCGCGACCTGCGAGGCCGGCGCCGATGTGGGCGACGAGACGATCGTGCGGGCGGTCCAGCGCCTGACGTTGGTGGTCGAGCCGGTACCCGCGACCGACGAGAGCGCAGCCGCGCTAGCGGCCGACTGAGAGCACGCGCGCGCGCCAGGATCCGCTCGGCGCCTCGATCTCGACCTCGTCGCCTGCCTTCGTGCCGAGCAGGGCCCGGCCGACCGGCGAATCCGGGGAGACGCCGCCGACGCTCGAGATCTCGACCTCCATCCGGCCACCCTGCTCGTCCTCGAGCTCGACCTTCGAGCCGACGATCACCGTGCCGTCTGACGCGGCCGCCTCGTCCACGAGCACCGCACGCGAGAGGCGGTCGCGAAGCACGCGGATCCGCCGCTCGAGCAGGCCCTGCTCGTTCTTGGCCGCGTGGTACTCGAAGTTCTCGGAGAGGTCGCCGAAGCCGCGCGCCGTCTTGATCGCGTCGACGATCGCCGCCCGCTTCGGGCCTTCGAGCTCCGCCAGCTCGGCCTCGAGCTGCTCCTTCTGGGCGGCCGTCAAGTGCTCGGGCTTCTCGTTCGGCATCGCGGCAGGGTACAGGCCGCCTGCTACGGTGTGAGCACGGGTGGCAATTCTGCTCGCCCGGTGAGATGAGCTTCTTCGTTCCTCCTTCGGGCGTTTCGAGGTAGGCAAGTCTCGAACACGAAAAGGAGTCGAACTACATGCAGAACCAGTCTTTCCGCGAGCTCGGCGTGTCCGCCCCCGTCGTCGACGCGCTCGCAGCTCAGTCGATCGAGCACCCCTTCCCGATCCAGGCACGGTCGCTCCCGGACGCGCTTCAGGGCGTCGACGTGCTCGTCCGCTCGCCCACCGGGTCGGGCAAGACCCTGGCTTTCGTGCTCCCGATCGTGGAGCGCACGGAGCCCGGCGATGCGTTTCCGTCCGCGCTCGTGCTGGTGCCGACGCGCGAGCTCGCCTCGCAGGTGACCGAGGAGTTCCAGCCGGTGGCCAAGGCGCGCGGCCTGACCGTCGCGCCGGCCTACGGCGGCGTCCCGCTCAGGTCGCAGGCTAACCGGATCAAGGGCGCGCACATCCTCGTCGCCACGCCCGGCCGGCTCGAGGATCTCGCGACCCGGCGGATGGTGAACCTCTCGCAGGTGCGCACCTTCGTCCTCGACGAGGCCGACCGGATGCTCGACATGGGCTTCAAGCCGCAGGTCGACAAGCTCGTGCGGCGGCTGCCCCGGAACCGGCAGACGATGTTCTTCTCGGCGACGCTCGACGGCGAAGTCGGCGAGCTGGCGCGCAAGTACACGAGCGGCGCCACGCGCATCGAGGGCGAGCTCTCGGCGACGCGGCAGCCCGGCGAGATCGAGCATCGCTTCGTCTCGGTCACGGCGGACTCGAAGGTCGAGACGCTCGTCGAGCACATCCGCGAGGGCGGCTCGACGCTCGTCTTCGTCCGCACCAAGCGCGGCGCCGACCGCCTCGTGCAGAAGCTCAAGCG
>JBIOZO010000198.1:0-3530 GCA_044871215.1 Gaiellaceae bacterium
CTCGATCTGGGCGAGTGAGGCCTGGCGGTCGGCGACGATCCGCACGCTCACGCGGTCGCCCGCGAGCAGGTTCGACTCCGTGACGACGGTCGGCACGCCGTGCGACCAGCGCAGGTACTGCGTGTGCGCGTCGACCGCGAAGTTCGCATCGTCGCTCTGGCCGACGAGCTTCTTGAGCGCGGCGCGGTTGCCGCCGTTCACGTCGACCGAGATCGTCGAGCCGCTGCCGGCGTCGGCGAGCATCCGGCCGTTGAAGATGTAGAGCCGCGAGCCGCTGGAGTGGGCGGCGAAAGACGCCGACGCCCCGACGGTGAGGATCGTGAGGGCGAGGAGAGCGCCGAGCAGGATCTGCTTTCGCATGGGACGACTCCTTGTGAGGAAAGGGACGCACCCAATCCTGGGCGGCCGGTGTCAGCCGGCGATTACGGCCTCGTAAGGGAGGCGTAAGGCCGTCGTAAGAACTTCGGGCTCACTCGGGCGGGCGTCGCAGCCGCTTCGTGTCGCCGCGCCGCCGCTTCGACTCCAGCCGCCGCTCTCTCGACGCCTTCGTCGGCTTCGTCGGGCGTCGGCGGCGCCGGACCTTTAAGGCCTCGCGCAGCGACTCGACCAGCCGCTCGGTCGCCAGCTCGCGGTTGCGCCACTGGCTGCGCTCGTCCTGGGCGACGGCGCGCAGCACCGGGCCGGCCTTGGCGACGACCCGCCGCTTCTGCGTTTCCGAGAGCCCCGAAGACGCCTCCACGTCGAAGCTCGCCTCGACCCGCGTGTCGCTCTTCTGCGCGTGCTGGCCACCGGGGCCGCTCGAGCGCGAAAAGCGCAGCTCGATCTCGGCGCGGGGGATCGAGACCGTCCTGGTTACCTGAATAGACTCGCGCTCCATGGCGGGCATTCTCCTGGACGTCGACGGCGTCCTCCACGTGTCCGGCTCGCCGATCGCGGGCGCTCCGGAGGCGGTCGCACAGCTGCGCGAGAACGGGCACCGCCTGCGGTTTGTCACCAACAACACCACGCACTCGCGCAGGCGGCTGGCCGAGCAGATCAGGGGCTTCGGGGTCGAGCTAGAGGACGAGGAGCTGCAGACCACCCCGGTCGCCGCCGCGCACGCGCTGGCGGGCAAGCGGGTGCTGGCGCTGACGATGCCGGACATCGTCGAGGACCTGGGCGAGGTCGAGCTCGTCGGCGAGGGTGCGGACGCCGTGCTGATCGGGGGCGCGGACGAGACGTTCGAGACGAACCAGGTCTTCAGCTACATGAACCTCGCGCGCGCCTTCGCCGAGCTGCAGGCCGGCGCCGAGCTCTACTGCCTGCACAAGAACCGCTGGTGGCAGACCGCGCGCGGGCCGCTCCTCGACTCCGGCGCCTTCGTGGCCGGCCTCGAGTACGCCGACCAGATCGAGGCGACGGTGCTCGGCAAGCCCAGTCCCGCGTACTTCAAGGCGGCGCTGGACGCGCTCGACTCCGACGCGGAGCTGACCTGGATGGTGGGCGACGACATCGAGGCCGACATCGCGGGCGCGCAAGCGTGCGGCCTGCGCACCGTCCTCGTGCGCACGGGCAAGTTCCGGCCGGACGCCGTCGAGGCGACGAACGTCCGCCCCGACGGGATCATCACGTCGATCGCCGCGCTGCCCGGCTGGATCGAGAGCGCTGCATAAGACGGCCTACGGCCTAACCCGCGCAGACTCCGCCCGCTGCCGCGGGCTCCGCTTCACGCGGGTGTCGATCCCGACCCTCTCTAGAGTTCGTCTGGTGAGAGTCGGCGTCGACCTGATCGAGATCCCGCGGATCGCGCGGGCGCTGAAGCGCTACCCGGGCTTCCGCGAGCGCTGCTTCACGGAGGCCGAGCGGGCGTACTGCGATTCGAAGCCGAACCCGCCGCAGCACTACGCGGCGCGCTTCGCCGGCAAGGAGGCGGTCGGCAAGGCGCTCGGCTCCGGCGTCCGCTTTACCTGGCGCGAGATCGAGATCGCCGGGCGGCCGAAGCCGGGCGTGACGCTGAGCGGCAAGACGAAGGCGTGGGCCGAGCGCGTGGGCGCGGGTGAGATCGAGCTCTCGATGACCCACTCGCGCGAGCTCGCGCAGGCGGTGGCCCTTGTCGCCGACGCTTGAATCGCTCTACACCGCCGAGGAGATGAAGCGGGCCGAGGCCGGCCACGACGTGGACGAGCTGATGGCCCGGGCCGGCCGCGCGGTCGCGGAGGAGGCGATGCGGCGGTTCCCGGACGCGCAGCGCTTCGTGGCCGTCTGCGGGGGCGGCGCCAACGGCGGCGACGGGCGGATCGCGCTCGAGGTGCTCGAGTCGGGCGGGAAGATCGCCCGCCCTGCGGAGGACGCACCGGTCGAGGAGGCCGACGTGATCGTCGACGCCCTGTTCGGCACCGGCTTCCACGGCGAGCCGCGCGACGATGCGGCGCGCGCGATCGAGGCGATCAACGCCACGGGCAAGCCCGTGGTCGCGGTCGACCTGCCCTCGGGCGTGAACGCCTCGACCGGCGAGGCTGCCGCCGCGTGCGTGCAGGCCACGGTGACTGTGACGATGCACGCGCCCAAGGTCGGCAACGAGGTCGCGCCGGGGAGGTTTCGCTGCGGTGAAGTGGTCGTGGCCGACATCGGGCTCGACGCGCTCGAGACCGAGCACCGGCTCGTGACGCCGGCGATCCTGCGCTCCGTCCCGCGTCGCAGCGAAGAGCAGAACAAGTACACGGCCGGCACGGTGCTCGTCGTCGGCGGCTCGCGCGGGCTGACCGGCGCGCCGAGCCTTACGGCCGAGGCCGCCTTCCGCGCCGACGCCGGCTACGTGGCCGTCGCCGTGCCCGACTCGACGCTTCCCGTGTTCGAGCAGCGACTCCTGGAGGCGGTCAAGCTGCCGTGCCCGGAGGAGGACGGGTCGATCTCGCCCCGCGCGATCGAGCCGATCGTCGAGTTCGCCTCGAAGGCCGGCGCGGTCGCGCTCGGGCCGGGACTGGGTCGGGGCTCCGGGCCGAAAGAGGTCGTGCGCCGGCTCCTGGCCGAGCTCGATCGCCCGGCCGTGGTCGACGCGGACGGCCTGCATGGGCTGGAGCCGTTCGAGCGCGAGGCGCCGACCGTCCTCACGCCGCACGAGGGCGAGCTCGCGAACCTGCTCGGCGTGCAGTCGGGCTGGGTCGCCGCGCACCGCCTCGAGGCAGTGCGCCGCGGCGCCGACAACTTCGGCTGCGTCTGCCTGCTGAAGGGCGCCGACACGCTGGTCGGGGCCCCGGGTGAAGGGGTGCTCGTCGTGTCCCTGGGAACGCCGGCGCTCGCCACGGCCGGCAGCGGCGACGTGCTCACCGGGATCGTCGCGGCGTTCCTCGCCAAGGGCGTCGACGCGCGCACGGCGGCGGCCGCTGCCGCGGCTGCGCAGCAGCTCGCGTCGCGTGCGATCCCCCAGTCGGGCGCGGTCGCGAGCGACGTGGCGGCCGCGCTGCCGCTGGTGCTCGATGCACCGGTCTGAGCTGACCGTCGACCTCGGCGCGATCCGGCGCAACGCGCGCACGCTGCTTCGCGCGCTCGAC
>JBIOZO010000199.1:0-5691 GCA_044871215.1 Gaiellaceae bacterium
CTCGGCCTGTTCGCCTTCTGGCCCGCGCTCGCACTCGGCAGCTTTCTGAACGTCGTCGCCGCGCGGGTGCCGCTCCGCCGCTCGGTCGTGCGCCCGGCCTCGGCGTGCATGAGCTGCGGGCACGAGCTTGCGTGGTACGACAACGTCCCCGTCGCCTCGTGGCTGTGGCTCCGCGGCCGCTGCCGCACCTGCGGGACGGGCATCAGCGCTCGCTACCCGGCCGTCGAGCTCGCGACCGCGGCCCTCGTGGCGGCGTGCTTCGTCAAGTTCGGTTTCTCCGGCGAGGCGTTCCTCGTCACCTTCTTCTGCGTCGTGCTCGTGGTCCTCAGCGCGATCGACCTCGAGCATCGGATCGTCCCGAACCGGATCGTGTTGCCGGCGGCGCTCGTCGTCCTGCTCGCGCACACGGCTCTCGACCCGAGCCCCGAATGGCTGCTCGGCGCGCTCGGCGCCTCGGGCTTCCTCCTCGTCGCTGCGCTGGCCTACCCGGCGGGCATGGGGATGGGCGACGTCAAGCTCGCACTGCTGCTCGGCGCGATGCTCGGGCGCGTTGTCGGCGTCGGCCTGATGCTCGGGATGCTGGCGGCACTCGTGCCGAGCGTGTACCTGCTGGCCAGGCATGGCTCGGCGGCCCGCAAGATGGGCATTCCGTTCGCCCCGTTCCTGGCTCTTGGCGCCGTGATCGCCTTGTTTGCGGGGCATTCGCTGCTCGACGCCTACCTGAGCCACTTCTAGCGCTCAGCTTTCAGCCCGGTTCTGCCGATACCTCGTTCGAGGGATTCAATGGACCTCAAGCGGCCAAACAAGCTCCGGCTGTCGGGCAAGTCCGGCGCCGCGGACACCCCCCAGAGCGGGGGAGACGCCGGGCTGCCCGCAGGCTTCCCGGTGAACGAGGTCGCGGAGCTCGTCGCCGACCTGATCGAATCCACCGCGATCGTCTCGCCCGACCGCCTCGCGGCCGTTCGCGGCAGGGTCAAGCAGGGCGGCTCCTTCGCCCAGGCGATCCTCGAGGAGGGCGTCGCCAGCTCGGAAGGGCTCGCGCGCACGCTCGCCAGCCGTTTTCAGCTGCCCTTCATCGACCTGCCGCTCACCGGCGTCTCGGAGGATGCGGCCCGGGAGATCCCGACCCACGTACTGGAGCGCGTGATCGCGGTGCCCTACGCGCTCGAGGGAGACACGCTGCGCGTGGCGATCGCCGACCCGGGCAACGTGCACACGATCGACGAGCTGCGGCTGGCCACGCGCTACCAGCTCGAGCTCGGCGTCGCGTCGCGCGACGACATCGAGAACGAGATTCGCCGGCTCGTCCGCGCGTCGGAGGCCTTCGGCGCCCGCGCCGCGCTCGACGAGGAGGAGGGCTTCGCCGAGACCGAGGACGAGGAGGCCGACGACCTCGAGGTCGACGACGGCATCTCGGACGTCCCGCTCGTTCGGCTCGTCAACTCGATCATCTTCCAGGCGGCGGAGGACGGGGCCAGCGACATCCACTTCGAGCCGCAGGAGGACGCGCTCGTCGTCCGGCTTCGCATCGACGGCGTGCTGCACGAGGTGCAGCGCATCCCGAAACGCATGATGGCCGGCGTCACGACGCGCCTGAAGGTGCTCGCGAAGCTCGACATTGCCGAGCGCCGCAAGCCGCAGGACGGCCGCATCTCGCTGAACGCGGCGGCGGCAGGCCGGATGATGGACATCCGCGTCGCGACCCTGCCCACGGTCGAGGGGGAAGGCGTCGTCATGCGTCTGCTCGACAAATCGAAGAAGGCGCCGACCCTTACCGAGCTCGGCCTCTCCGACGACATGCGCGCGAAGATGGAGGCGCTGATCAGGCGCCCGACCGGCGCGATCCTCGTCACCGGGCCCACTGGCTCCGGTAAGTCGACGACGCTCTACGCGGCGCTGACCGAGATCAACCGGCCCGAGATCAACATCATCACGGTCGAGGACCCCGTCGAGTTCCGGCTCAGCGGCGTCAACCAGGTGCAGATCAACGCACGCGCGGGCCTGACGTTCGCCGCGGCGTTGCGCTCGATCCTGCGCTCGGATCCCGACGTCGTGATGGTCGGCGAGATTCGCGACGGCGAGACCGCAAAGATCTCGATCGAGGCGGCACTGACAGGCCACCTCGTCCTCTCGACGCTGCACACCAACGACGCTCCGGGCGCGCTCACGCGCCTGAACGAGATGGGCGTCGAGCCGTTCCTCACGGGCTCTGCCGTCTCCGCCGTCCTCGCCCAGCGACTGACGCGGAAGCTCTGCACGCACTGCTGCGAGATGTACACGCCCACGACCGACGAGATGATCAAGGCACGCGTCTCGCCTGAGGTCGCCGCCGCGGCGGACGGCGTCGTCTTCTACCGCAAGAAGGGCTGCCCGCGCTGCGGCCAGACCGGCTACAAGGGCCGGGTCGGCATCTACCAGCTGTTGGTGATGAGCGAGCAGCTCGAGTCGCTGGCCGCGTCGAAGGCGAGTCGCGAGGAGCTCGAGCGCGCCGCGATCGAAGAGGGCATGCGGACGCTCTGGGACGACGGCCTCGCGAAGGTCGCCGCCGGGCTCACGTCGCTCGAAGAGCTCGCCCGCGTCACGGTCTAGCTCTGCGGCGGGCGCTAGGCGCGACGAGGCAGCCGGCGCGCGACGAACGCGGCTGCGGTCGCGAGGCCGGCCAGGCCGGCGGCGAGCAGGTTCGTCTGGACACAGGTTCGGCAGGCGTTGCAGCAGGCGGTCGCGGTCGGCGCGAGCTCACCGTACTTGGCGGCTGCCCCGGTGACCCGGCCCTGCCAGATCGTCTTCACCGGCGAAGCGTACGCGCGGCGAATCAGCCTGTCGACTGGTCGAACGTCGACGCGACGCGGGCGAGCGGTCGCGCCGAGAGGTTGCTGCCGTTGCGGACAACCACCGTCACGAGCTTGAGCGCCCGGCCGCCGGTCGGCGTCGACGTCGTGATGTACGTGTCGACGCGGTAGTTCTTGCGATCCGCGCCCACGACGGTGCGGGTCGGTAGGCACTCGTTCGGCAGCGGGGAGCCGCTGCACGTGGTCGTGACCTCGCCGGAGGTCGAGTTCGGGCACGAGGCGCCGAGCGCCGTGTCGCACTTGTACGTGTTGTCCGCGGCCGTGACAGAGTTCGAGTCGAGCGCGATCACCGAGTAGGTGAGTGCCCGGTAGAGCTCCAGCTGCGAGTCGGCGAGCGCCGAGGCGGTGGTGATCTTGCTCGCCCGGTTGAGGGCGAAGATCCCGCTGTTGAACGCGCCCACGATTGCGAGGATGCCGACGTTCAGCATCACCATCGCCATCAGGAGCTCGATCAGGCCGAAGCCCTGCTCTGCACGGAGCCGCTCGCGCACGTGACTCCTATCGGCAGGGTCACGTCGTCCCTCAAGCGGGCCTATCCCCCTGCCGATACGAACCTCGTATGGCGGCGTACACCTACAGCGCGATCAACGCTGAGGGTCTGCAGCTGGCGGGCGAGGTCCACGCACCCGATCTCGACGCCGCGCGGGAGCAGCTGCGCATCCGCGGCTTGCTCGCCGAGTTCCTCGAGGAGCTCCCTGCGAGCGGCGAGGACAGCGCCCGCACGGTCTTCAAGAAGATCAAGCCGAAGACGCTCCAGATCTTCTCGCGTCAGTTCGCGACGATGATCGAAGCGGGACTGAACGTCGTCAGCTCGCTCGTGATCCTCGAGGAGCAGACCGACGACCCGTACTTCGCGCTCGTGATCCGCGAGATCCGCGCCGACGTCGAGGGCGGGCTCCTCCTCTCGCAGGCGCTGAGCCGTCACCCGAAGATCTTCACGCGCCTCTACGTCGCGATGGTCGAGGCCGGCGAGGCCGCCGGAATCCTCGACACCGTGCTCGATCGCGTCGCCCTGCAGATCGAGAAGGAGACGCAGATCAAGCGGCGCGTGAAGGGCGCGATGATGTACCCGACGATGGTGATGATCTTCGCCACCCTCGTCCTGATCGGCCTGCTGATGTTCCTCGTGCCGGTCTTCGTGAACATCTTCGCCCAGCTGAACGGCCAGCTGCCGACCCTGACGCAATGGGTCGTCAAGGCGTCCGACCAGCTCCGCCACCACTGGTTCATCATCTTCCCGGCGATCGGCGGGATCATCTGGGGCATCCGCCGGTTCAAGAAGACCGAGCCGGGCCGGCAGCTGTGGGACCGGATGAAGCTGAAGATCCCGATGAAGATCGGCGACGTCGTCCTGAAGGTGACGATGGCGCGCTTCTCGCGGACACTCTCGACCCTCGTCGCCGCCGGCGTGGACATCATCAAGGCGCTCGAGATCACCGGGCAGACGGCCGGCAACTGGGTCGTCGAGGAGGCGCTCGCGGACGTGCGGCAGAAGGTGCACCAGGGCGTCCCGATCGCCGAGCCGCTGATCGAGAACCCGGTCTTCCCGCCGATGGTCAGTCAGATGGTGAAGATCGGCGAGGAGACGGGAGAGCTGGAGAAGATGCTCGGGAAGATCGCCGACTTCTACGAGGACGAGGTCGACTCGGCGATCGCCTCGCTGACGGCGATCATCGAGCCGCTGATGATGATCGGCGTCGGTGCGATGGTCGGCGTGATCATCATCAGCATGTACCTGCCGATGTTCAAGCTGCTCTCGCTCGTGAAGTAATCGTCGTCGTCACCGCCGGCGCAGTAACGTCTCGCGCGATGCGCCTGCTGAGCGTGATCCGAGCAGCGCCGGGTCGTGCCGCCGCCCGCCTGGCGCTCGTCGGTGCGGATCCCCGCGACGACGAGGACCTGCGCGCTCGAAAGGCCCTGCTCGTCCTGATCTCGGTGTTGATCCTCCCGATCGCAGCGTTGTGGGGGGTGCTGTATCTCTCGCTCGGCTCGCCGGTCGGGGTCGTGCCACTCGTGTACTTCGGCGTCCTGCTCGGGGCGATCGCCGTGTTCTCGCGCACGCGTGACTTCGCGTGGTTGCTCAAGGTCGGTCAGATCGACATCCTGCTCGCGCCGACCCTCTCGATGATCCCGCTCGGCGGGTTCGTCGGCTCAGGCGGGGTCGGCCTGTGGGGGATTCTCGCGCCGCTCGGTGCGCTCGTTTTCGGCGAAGTCAGGTCGGCCGCCCGGTGGTTCGTCGCCTACGTCGCGGTGTTCCTCGCCTCGGGAATCCTGGGCGAGGTCGTCGGCCCGATCTGGACGCCGCTGCCCGGCTGGTTCACGAGCGCGATGCTGGCCCTGAACATCGCGGTCTGCGGCGGCATCGTGTTCACGCTGCTCGCGGTGTTCGCCGCCGAGCGTCGCGATGCGCTGGCGGCGCTCCGGCAGGAGC
Source organism: Gaiellaceae bacterium (assembly GCA_044871215.1). Taxonomy (GTDB): domain Bacteria; phylum Actinomycetota; class Thermoleophilia; order Gaiellales; family Gaiellaceae; genus AC-32. The sequence continues at coordinate 5,281 of JBIOZO010000199.1, forward strand.
AGGCGAAGTCCGAGAACCTCCTGCTCAACATCCTGCCGCGCTCGATCGCCGACCAGCTCAAGGCCCAGACCCAGCCCATCGCGGATCAATTCGAGTCGGCCTCGATCCTGTTCGCCGACGTAGTCGACTTCACGCCCTGGTCGGAGCGGCTGCCGCCCGCTGAGGTCGTTGGCTACCTCGATCACCTGTTCAGCCACTTCGACGGCCTGGCCGAGCGCTACGGGCTCGAGAAGATCAAGACCATCGGCGACTGCTACATGGTTGCCGCCGGCGTTCCCACGCCCCGCCCGGACCATGCTCGGGCGCTCGCGCTGATGGCGCTGGAGATGGTCGAGGCGATGAGCTCGGCCGACGAGGTCGCGCACCTCGGCCTCGAGTTGCGCGTGGGCATCAACTCGGGCCCGGTGGTGG
>JBIOZO010000200.1:0-4805 GCA_044871215.1 Gaiellaceae bacterium
GGCGGCGGATCCGTCATCCGCTGGAACAGCTCGAACGTGTGCCCGTTCGGGCATCGGTATTCGTAGATCGGCATCGAAAGAAAGGCCCGGTTTGCGGGAGGAAATGCTACCAGGGGGGACGGCCGCCTCTGGCGCGCGCGCCGAGCCTTCGCCGCGGCCGAATTGGCTCGAACGCACGGCTCTCTCGGCCCGCGAGGATTCGTTTCGGCTCGGCGTCGGGGTGATCTCGGCCGCCCTCGCGACCTTCCTGCTCTTCCAGATGACGGTGTGGCCGCCGCACGAGGACGAGACCCTGGTCTTCTTCGTCACCCAGCAGCCGATCGGGGATCTCTTCTCCACCGTCTTCGCCGAGCGCGGCGGCGCGCCGCTCCACTGGCTCCTGGCGTATGTCGCCGGATCTATCTCCCACAGCCTGATCGCGCTCCGGCTCGTATCGGTGATATTCGCGGTCGCGAGCATGCCGGTCATCGCGGCACTCGTCGCCCGGCTCACGGACAAACGGACCGCGCTCGTCGCCACCGCGCTCGCCGCGGCGAGCTGGATCACCATCTACCACGGGATCTACGCGCGGATGTACAGCCTCTTCCTCTTCCTGACCGCGCTGTCGTTCCTCACCCTTCTTCGCGCCGTCGGCACCCGTGACCCGCGGCGCTGGGCGGCCTGGGTGGCCACCACCGTGCTGGCAATCGCAACGCAGCCCTACGGGACCTTCGTGCTCGCCGCCGAGGCCGTGTACGTCCTGGCGCGCCGGCGGCGGCGCGTGTTTCCGCTCAAGCCTGCCGCCATCTCGTTTGTGGTGGTGATCGCGCTCGTCGCGCCACTCTGGCTCATCTATCGCACGCTCGCCTCGCGCTTCGGCATCGGCGTCACCGGCGAGAGCGACTCCAAGCTCGGGTCACCGGCCGACGTCCTCGAGTACGTCTGGCACACGATCGGCGACTTCGGCGCGGGCTGGACCGCCGCGTCGGCGGTGATCTCCGCGCTCGCGGTGATCGGCTGCGTCGCCCTCTTCCGCACGCGGCCGGCTGCGGTGCTGCTCGCGGCGACAGTGCTGCTCGTACCGACGCTCGCCCTCATGCTCACCCGCTCGCAGACGAGCGTGTTCCTCGAGAGCCGGCACCTGATCTTCGCCCTGCCCTTCTTCCAGATGCTCGTGGCGGCGGGGCTCCTGAAGCTCGCAAGCCTGGCCGGCCGAGCCGAGGCGGTCGCCGTTCTCGTCGGCCTCACTGCGCTCCTCGGCGTGGAGCTCGCGTGGGGCTGGCACAAGACGCCGTACATGTACGCGGGTGAGCCCGCCGTGCGGGAGCAGGCAAGGCAGGAGGCGGCCGCGTGGCTCGCTGCGACAGGCCGTTCCGACGACGTGCTGTTCGGCTACGAGCCGCTCTACCTCGATGCCCGGGAGCAAGGTGCGCCGTTCGGCTCCACGATCGTGCAGCGCGCGGATCCGCGGCTCGCCATCGACACCCTCGAGGAGACCCCGAAGCCGCTCGGCCGGGGCGTCTGGGTCTTCGACGCGACCGACCAGAGCGATCTCGAGCGGGTGAAGCTGACGATTCCGGGAACCGTTCCCGGCCCGATCTTCGAAGGGCGCGCCTGGGGTCCCTTCCTCGTCATCAGGACGAAGGAGCCGGTCGGGGACGCGGAGACGTTCTTCAAGGACACCGCGGCCGTCGAGCTCCAGGGGCGGACCCTCGGCGTGGGCGACGCGAGCATCAACCTGCAGACGGCCTTGACGGCACTCAGCCGCCTCGAAGCGGACTAGCGGGCCGCTTCCTCGCGCGCCTCGCGCTCGAGCGTCTCGGCGTAGCACGGCGCCTGCTCGAAGGCAGCGAGCCCCGCTGGCGACTCGCGCCTCCCGGGCCGGCGCGGAACGCGCATGCGCCCCGCGGCGACGAGTCCCGCCGCGCTTCCCACGATCCCGCCGATCAGGAAGGAGCGGATCCGTTTCGCGCGTTCGCTCTCCATGGAGCGATTGTAGGCTCGCGCGGTGATCTGCACGCTCGGCGACCTCCTGCTCGACGTCGTCATCCGGCTGGACGGCCGGATCGCGGAAGACACCGACACCTACGGCCGCACGCGCGTCGGGCCCGGCGGTCAGGCCGCGAACGTGGCTGCCTGGACCGCTGCGCTCGGCGGGCGGGCGCGGTTCATCGGCAAGCGCGCGGAAGATCCCGCCGGCGTCATGCTCGGCGACGAGCTCCGGCGGCGAGGGGTCGACCTCGCGGGGCCCGTCGAGCGGGCGGGCACGGGCACCGTGGTCTCGGTGGCTACACCGGACGGCAAGAGGACGATGCTCACCGACCGCGGCATCGCGCCCGACTTCACGCCCGACGAGCTCGACCGATCCTGGCTCGACGGGTGCGAGTGGCTGCACCTCGCCGGCTACAGCCTGGTGCGGCCGCCGATCAGGGAGACCTCGTTGGCCGCGGTCGCTCTCGCCCCGCGTGTCAGCCTCGATCTCTCCTCGACGGCGGCGATCGAGGCCGCGGGCGTGGACGAGTTCCGTGGCCTTCTCCGAAGGATCGGGCCGCAGGTCGTGTTCGCGAACGAAGAAGAGGCGGAGCTCGTCGGCGACATCGAGACGGAGACGCTCGTCGTCAAGCGAGGCGCCGGAGGGGTCGTCGTCGCAGGCAGGGAGCTCGAGGCGCTGCCCGCGCAGGTCGTGGACACGACGGGTGCCGGCGATGCGTTCGCCGCTGGCTTTCTTCTCGGCGGGCCCGAGCTTGGGCTCGACGCCGCGGCGCACTGTGTGGCAACCATGGGGGCGTTTCCGCCGTGACCGACCTCCTCCGCATCCATCCGGAAGTCCGGGCAGCGCTCGAATCGCGGCGTCCCGTGGTCGCCCTCGAGACGACGCTCGTCGCCCACGGGTTCCCCGGCGGCGTCGGCGCCGAGGTGGCCGCGGAGGCGGAGCGCCGCGTGCGCGTCGCCTGGGCGGTGCCCGCGACCATCGGCGTCATCGACGGCCGGATCTGCGTCGGCCTCGAGGCCGGCGAGCTCGAGCGCTTCGCAACATCGCCCGAGGCGCGGAAGGTCGGGCCTCGCGATCTCGCCGCCTGCGCTGTTGCAAAGGAGCTGGGCGCGACCACGGTCGGCGCGACACTCGCCGTCTGCCGCGCGGCCGGCATCGGCTTCATGGGCACCGGAGGTATCGGTGGTGTGCACCGTGGGTGGGCGCAGAGCCTCGACGTCTCCGCCGACCTCGGCGAGCTCGGTCGGACGGAGGCGCTCGTCGTCGCTTCGGGCGCGAAGTCCATCCTCGACGTGGACGCGACGGCCGAGGTGCTCGAGACGCTCGGCGTCCCGGTGCTCGGCTGGCGCACCGTGGAGCTGCCGCTCTTCTACAAGGCCGACGGCGGCCCGCCTGTCTCGCAGCGCGTCGAGAGCGCCGAGGAAGCCGCCCAGATAGCCCAGTTCCACTGGCGGCTCGGCCGCCACTCGGGAATCGTCCTGGCCCGTCCGCCTGAGGACAGCCTCGATGTCGAGTCGCTGATCGAGGAGGGCATCCAGGAAGCCGCCAAGCGGGGAGTGCGAGGGCAGGCCGTCACGCCCTTCGTCCTCTCGTACCTCCACGAGCGAAGCGACGGGCGAACGATCGAGGTGAACAAGACCCTGATCGTCGAGAACGCGGCGCTCGCGGCCGAGGTCGCGGCCGCGTACTCCAAGCTCGCCTAGGGTCGAACCGCACCGCCGCCTACTCGTCGATCCTCTCGATGGCGACGATGTCGTCGGCGTCGAATTCGGCCTCGCCTGCCTGCCCCCAGCCGACGATGTCGCCGCTCGGGAGGATCGCGACGGGGGCGATCACGGTGCCGTCCCGGAGAAGGAGCCTGGTCTGATGGGCTCCGAAGGCATCCTGCGGCCAGCCGGCCACCTCGGCGCGCAGCCAGTCGGGCAGCCGGGGCGGCTCGGCCACTACTACTCCGCGAGGAGGTTCAGTAGGTCTTCGACCTCGAGCATCTCGTAGGACTCGGTGTGGACGCTCCCCCGGGCGCCGAGCGCGACGGAGACCTTGGCGATCGCGGAGGCGTCGGGCGCCTCGACGATGTTCACGAAGTCGTGCGGCCCCAGGACGAACCACTGGTGGAGCACCTTGACCCCGAGCTCCTCGACGTCCTTGTTCACCTCCCGCACCCGCTCCGGGTTGGCGCGCAGCGTCTGCAGGCCCTGCTCCGAGAGCTGCGACATCATCAGGTACTTCGGCATCCGCCCCTCCTAGGTCTTCGGCTTCGGCGGCGAGGATAACTCCCTCGCCCTCTGCTCGAAATAGAGCACGCTCAGCCCGAGGAAGAAGAAGGGGCCGAGAACGGCGTTCGCGATCACCGTCGCGGCCAGGTTGCCGTTGTCTGCGAACCCCGTCAGGAGCACGGCGAGGAGCGGACCGAGCAGCGCGTAGATGACGACGAGCGCCGCGCTCACTCCCAGGACGTGCAGGAACTCGATGCGGGCGAGGTCGGTGGCGCGGGTGAGCGCGAAGCCGATCTGGCCGAACCATGAGGTCGATTCGGGAGCGCGCTCGACCATCGCGACCGGGATCGCGAGGCCGACGAACGCAAGCCAGGCAACCGAGAAGAAGAGGATGAGCACGTCCACGATCCCCAGCACGAACGGAACAGAGACGATTACCGTCAGCGGAGCGAGCACGGGAGCGCGCAGGCCTGCCTGCGCCCACGCCTCTCCGGCCGAGTCGCCGAGTGCGACCCGCGTCGCGACCGCGTAGCTCACGGTTACGGCCGGCGCGACGATCGCGATGGCGACGAGCAGGTGGCCCAGGATGCTCGCAACGAGGAGCGCCGCCCCGAGGA
>JBIOZO010000201.1:0-3698 GCA_044871215.1 Gaiellaceae bacterium
GTGCGGCCGATCGGCGTCTGGTCGATGTCGATCACCTTGTCGAAGCACTCGATCCCATCGACCGAGTCGTGGTCGCCCGGCTTGACGCGCATCCGGTGGAGCCGGTTGGCGAGCGCCTTGTAGACGATCTCGTTGACGAGCGTGGACTTCCCGGAGCCGGAGACCCCCGTCACGCAGACGAACTTGCCGACCGGGAACTCGACGTCGATGTCCTTGAGGTTGTGCATCGAGGCGCCGTGCACGGCGAAGGCGCCGAGATCGTCGGTGCGCCGCTCCGGGATCGCGATCTCGCGCTTCCCGGACAGGAACTGGCCGGTGACGGACTTGGCGTTCCGCTCGACCTGCTTCGCAGTCCCCTCTGCGACCACGTGGCCGCCGTGCACGCCGGCGCCCGGGCCCATGTCGACGAGGTGGTCGGCCGACCGCATCATCTGCTCGTCGTGCTCGACCACGAGCACGGTGTTGCCGAGGTCGCGCAGCCGCTCGAGCGTCGTGATCAGCTTGCTGTTGTCCCGCTGGTGGAGGCCGATCGAGGGCTCGTCGAGGATGTAGAGCACGCCGACGAGCTGGCTGCCGATCTGGGTCGCGAGCCGGAGCCGCTGGGCCTCGCCGCCGGAGAGCGTCGAGGCGGCCCGATCGAGCTGCAGGTAGCCGACGCCGACGTTCTCGAGGAAGGTCAGGCGTTCGCGGATCTCCTTGAGGATCCGTTCGCCGATCAGCTGCTCGGTCTGCGTCAGGTCGAGGCCGTCGACGAACTCGATCGCGCGCTGCACGGACATGCGCGTGAACTCGTGAATGTTCTTCCCGCCGACGGTGACCGCGAGCACCTCGGGCTTCAGCCGCGCGCCGTGGCAGACCGGGCAGGGCCGGAAGCTCATGTACTCCTCGATCCGCTCGCGCTGCTGACTCGAGTCGGTCTCGCGGTAGCGCCGCTCGAGGCTCGCCACGATCCCCTCGAACGCGAGCATGTACGAGCGCTTGCGCCCCATGCGGTTGCGGTACTGGACGTAGACCTTGTCGCCGCCGGTGCCGAACAGGAAGAGGTTCTGGTGCTCCTCGGCGAGCTCCTGCCACGGCAGCTCGAGGTCGATCTCGTAGCGGTCGGCGATCGCCTGGATGACCGACTCGTAGAAGCTCGAGTTGCCGAGCGACCACGGCACGAGCGCGCCCTCGCCGATCGAGAGCGTCGTGTCGGGCACGAGCAGGTCGGGGTCGATCTCCTGCTGCGCGCCGAGACCGGTGCAGCGCGCGCACGCACCGTGCGGTGAGTTGAAGCTGAAGATGCGGGGCTCGAGCTCCGGCAGCCCCACGCCGTGCTCGGGGCAGGCGAAGTTCTCGCTGAAGGTGAGCTCCTCGCCCTCGAGCACGTCGACCACGACCAGGCCGTCGGCGAGCGCGGCCGCGGTCTCGACGCTCTGCGCCAAGCGCTGGCGGAGGTCGGCCTTCATCACGAGACGGTCGACGACGACCTCGATCGTGTGCTTGAACTTCTTGTCGAGCGTCGGCGGCTCCTCGAGCAGATGCTGCTCGCCGTCGACCTTCACGCGCGTGAACCCTTCGGCGCGGAGTTCCTCGAAGACGTCGCGGTACTCGCCCTTGCGGTCGCGGACGACGGGCGCGTTGACGGTGAACTTCGCGCCCGCCGGGAGCTGCAGGATCTGGTCGACGATCGCCTCCTGGCTCTGGCCGGCGATCGGCCTCCCGCAGACCGGGCAGTGCGGCTTGCCGATCCGCGCGTAGAGCAAGCGCAGGTAGTCGTAGATCTCGGTGACGGTGCCGACGGTCGAGCGTGGGTTGCGGCTCGTCGTCTTCTGGTCGATCGAGATCGCCGGCGAGAGCCCGTCGATCGAGTCGACGTCGGGCTTCTCCATCATCTGCAGGAACTGACGCGCGTAGGCCGAGAGGCTCTCGACGTAGCGGCGCTGGCCCTCCGCGTAGATCGTGTCGAAGGCCAGGCTCGACTTGCCGGAGCCGCTGAGGCCGGTGACGCAGATCAGCGCATGGCGAGGCAGGCGGACATCGATGTCCTTGAGGTTGTGCTCACGCGCGCCGTGGACGACCAGCTCTTCGTGGGCCATGAGCGACGAAGTTTAGCCGCCGAGGTGGACGCGAACAAGTGTTCGCTTTGGCGCTCCGCGATCAGCCGGCGAGGCGCTCGACCAGGCGGTAGACGCTCCGCGGCTCGGGCACGTGGTCGATCTCCAGCGGCCCTGCCACCAGGGTGCCGTAGCCGAGCAGCCGGCCCGTCAGGCTCTGCTCCAGGTCGAGGTTCTCGACGGCCCTCAGGCGCACGGTCGCCGAGCGGCGCCGCAGCGTGCCGTCGACGAGGCACACCTTGTCGGTGGTGACGACCAGACGCGTGCGCTCCCAGCGCCAGACGGCGCGGAGCGACCCCACCGCCGCGATCACCATCAGCGCAGCGCCGGGCACCGGGAGCGGCCACGGCTGCGCAAGCAGGATCCCGCCGATCAGGGCCAGCACGACCGCCTGCGCGATCGGGCGCGCCAGAACGACTCCGTGCCGGCGGGCGTCGAAGCAGACCTGTTCGTCGCGGGAGACCATCCCGCGCCGCTTCGCCGGAAGGCGCGCCACTCCTGCGTTTGCGACGATCCTCACGCGGCGAGAACAGGCCAATGGCCGAGACTGCTCGTCGCGCATTCATCACCACGCTCGTCGCGCTCGCCGTGATCGTCGGCGCGCTCGCGCTCTGGAAGGTGAAGATCGTGCTCGCCCTCGTCTTCCTCGGGCTGATCCTCGCCGCGGCGATCCGGCCCGGGGTCGATCGGCTCGCCGAGCACAGGATCCCCCGCCCGCTCGGAGTCGCGCTCCACTATCTCGCGGTCGCGGGCGCGCTGGCCCTGATGCTCTGGCTCGTGGTGCCGCGCGCGGTCGACCAGGTCGACCAGGCCCTCGGCGGCGTCCCGACCTCGCAGCAGGAGCTGAACCAGAAGGCGAAGCACTCGACGGGGATCAAGCACCAGTTCTTCGTGGGCCTGCAGAAACGCCTCGCGAAGCTTCCGTCCGCCGGCAGTGTCGTCCACGGCGCGGTCAGCATCGGCACGAAGGCGATCGAGGTGCTGGTCGGGATCTTCTTCGTCTTCGCAACCGCGGCGTACTGGATCTTCGAACGCGAACGGGCGATCGGCTTAGTCACCTCCTTGATGGCCCGCAAGCACCGCAAGACGGTGCACGACACCTGGGAGCTGATCGACGCCAAGCTCGGCGCCTTCGTGCGCGGCCAGCTGCTGCTGGTCACGTTCGTCGCGGTGGTGCTCTCGCTGGCGTTCTGGGCGATCGGCTTGCCGTTCTGGCTCCTGCTGGGCGTGTTCGCGGGCTTGGTCGAGGTGATCCCGGTGATCGGCCCGCTGCTGGCGGGCGCGGTCGCCGTCGGCGTCGGGCTGACGGTCTCGTGGCACCTCGCGCTCTTCGCCGGGATCGTGGTGCTGGTCGTACGCCAGTTCGAGGACTACGTCGTCATCCCGCGGGTGATGGGGCACGTGACGGGCCTCTCGCCGCTGCTCGTCCTCGTGTCGGTCTCCTGCGTCGGCCTGTTGCTGGGCCCGTTCTACGTGCTGATCGCGACGCCGATCGTCGCCACGATCGTCACGCTGCTGGACGTGATCGTGCGTGACAAGGATCCCGCCGAGGAGGAGGTCCCCACCGTCCTGTTCCCCAAGGAGTCCGCGGGGAGCTAGCTC
>JBIOZO010000202.1:0-2717 GCA_044871215.1 Gaiellaceae bacterium
GCTACAAGCCGGCCTCGACTTGTGTACGGCCGGGGGATAAGCCTGTGGAAGATGTGGAAAAGGGCCGCTCAGCCCAGGGTTCTAGCGGGTTACGGGCACCTGGCCGATTGTGCGGAATCGCACACGCCGCTGGCGGCGAAGCTCCTCACCCGACTGGCCCTCGAGCAGCTCGAGCGACTCGGCGAGGGCGTCCCCGAGCAGCCGCGCAGCCTCGTCGGGATCGGTGTGCGCGCCCTCGGCCGGCTCCGGCACGATCGCGTCGATCACGCCGAGCTCGAGGCAATGCGCTGCGTCCGGCTTGAACGCCGCGGCCGCCTTCCGCGCCTCGCCGGCATCACGCCAGAGGATCGCCGCGCAGCCCTCGGGCGAGATCACCGTGTAGATCGAGTTCTCTTGCATCAGCACCCGGTCGGCGAGCGCCGTCGCGATCGCGCCGCCTGAGCCGCCCTCGCCGATCACGCAGGCGACGACCGGCACGTGCAGGCGCGCGAGCTGGGCCTGCGAGCGGGCAATCGCTCCGCCCTGCCCGTGCTGCTCGGCGGTCACGCCCGGGTAGGCACCGGGGATGTCGACGAGACTCAGGATCGGGAATCCGTGCCGCTCGGCCAGCTCCATCGCGCGCATCGCCTTGCCGTAGCCCTCGGGGTAGGCCATCCCGAAGTTCCGGCGCGTGCGTTCCTTGACGTCGCGGCCCTTCTGGTTGCCGAGGAGAACGACCGTGCGGCCGCGGAAGCTTCCGAGCCCGGCGACGAGCGCCGCATCGTCGCCGTGGTGGTGGTCGCCGTGGAGCTCGAACCAGTCGTCGAGCAGGCGTTCCACGTAGTCGAGCGTGTACGGGCGGTCCGGGTGCCGCGCGAGCTCGACAGACTGCCAGATCTCCTCGTCACTCGGTTCCGCGACGATCCGGTCGAGCTGCTTCTGCAGCCGCTCGAGCTCGCCTGACAGCTTCGCCCCGCGCAGGAGCGGCAGGCTCCGCAGGCGCGAGAGCTGCTCGCGCAGCCTCAGCTCGGCCTCACCGGCCATTGGCGAACAGCCTCAGGAGCTTCGCGAGCGTCGCGCGCAGCTCCGATCGGGGGACGATCGCGTCGACGTGGCCGTGGCGGAAGTTGGCCTCGGCCAGCCCGAAGTCTTCGGGCAGCTTCTCGCGGGTCGTTTGCTGCACGACGCGCGGTCCCGTGAACGAGAGCAGTGCGCCGGGCTCGGCCACGAGCACGTCGCCGAGGCTGGCGAAGCTCGCGAGCACACCGGCGGTCGTCGGGTGCGCCATCACGCTGATCAGGGTCCCGCCCGAGTCGTGTAGGTCCTCGACCGCGCAGACGGTCTTCGGCAGCTGCATCAGCGAGAGGATCCCCTCCTGCATGCGGGCGCCGCCCGTCGTCGTGACCGAGACCAGGGGGACGCCGCGCTCGGCCGCGCCCTCGCAGGCGCGCGCGAACTTCTCGCCGACCACGCGGCCCATCGAGCCGCCCATGAAGCCGAACTCCATCACCGCCACCTGGCACGGCAGGTCCTCGATCGCGGCCCGCCCGATCACCATCGCCTCACCGAGACCGGTCGACAGCTCTGCCTCCGCCAGCCGCTCGGTGTACGGACGCAGATCGAAGAACTCGAGCGGGTCGTCGGAGCGGAGCTCGGCCGCGTCCTCGACGAAGCTGTCCGTGTCGGTCAGCTGCTCGATCCGGTCGCGCGCGTGGACGGGGAAGTGGTGACCGCACTGCGCGCAGACGTAGAGCGTCGCCGCGAGCTCGTCGTCGCGGTAGTGCGACCCGCACTTCGGGCACGTGTTCGGGTGAGGCTTCCCACCGTCGACGGCCGGTGCGTGTCGATGCTCGATGGAGACGTCGATGCGTTCGGTCACGAGCTTGCGAGTTTAGACCTGTGACCCCGGGCCCGAGTTACAGCCCGAGCGAGTGGGCGAGTCGCGTCAGCGGCTCGACGTTCGCAGGCTCGGCGGCAACGCCGGTCAGGCCGGCGCCCAGGATCGTGGAGCGCGCGGAGACCTGGCCGAGCAGCTCCTCGGCCTCGCCGATCGCGAGCCCGCCCGGCTCCGGCATGAACGGGTGGACTTCGCCCGGCTCGAAGACGTCCACGTCGAGCGCGACGTAGACGCCCTCCGTGCCGTCGAGCGCCTGCTCGAGCTCGGACGCGTCGGTGCGCAGCCCGATGGAGGCGATGTACTCGCGCTCCGGCGCGTCGAGGCTGCGCGCGCCGAGCAGGATGACGTCCTGCGGGTCGACGGCGCCCGACTCGATGATCACGCGCAGCGGCGTCGCCCAGGGATTCCCCGAGGGCGAGCTCTCGACCGTGTTGAGATCGCCGTGCGCATCGAGCCAGACGAGCGCGATCCGGCCGTTGCGCGCGGCCAACGCCTCGACCGCACCGATGTGCGCGCAGCAGCAACCGCCGAGCACGAGCGGCCGCTCAGGCAGGTCGATCGCCACGGCGAGCGTCTGCTCGTCGAGCGTCTCCTCCTCCACCACGGCCGTCTCGGGAAACGGGAGCGGGAGACGCGCGGCCTCCGCCATCGTCTCGCCGCCCTCGCCCCACGCCTGCGGTACACGCACGAGGCCGGCGCCGAACTCCCGGCCGCAGGCGTGGCACTCGTAGCCGGGCCCGATCGCGACCGCGGTCAGCGTCCCGCAGTCGGGACAGCGCGCGCGCAGGCGGCTCACAGCGTCTTCTCGTAGGTGTCGTTGCGGCGGACGACCCGCATACCC
>JBIOZO010000203.1:0-6225 GCA_044871215.1 Gaiellaceae bacterium
ACCGTCTCGACCTCGCGGTCGTCGCGAATCTCGTAGCCGAGACCGAGGAACGCGTCCTCGATCTGGCGCCGGGCCTGCGTGATCGGGTGCAGGTGGCCGAGCGGGAGCTCGTCACCGGGCAGCGTGACGTCGACGACGTCCTCCGTGAGGGCGCGGTCGAGCTCGGCGCGCTCGAGATCCTCGCGGCGGGAGGCGAGCGAGGCCTCGAGCCGGTCGCGCAGCGAGTTCAGCGTCATGCCCGTCTCGCGGTCACGGACGGCCCGCAGCGCCTGCGTCAGCTCGCTCTTGCGGCCGAGGTAGCGAACGCGCGCCTCCTCGAGCTCGGCGGGTGTCGAGGCGCCCGAGATCGCGCTCTGCGCCTCGGTTTCCAGGGCCTGGGCGTCCATCGGGCGACTGTACCATCGGCCTTCGTGAGCGCCTGGGATGCCTTCGCGGTGGACTACGAGCAGTGGGCGGCGGCGATGTCGGAGGACGTGCCTTTCTACGTGGACCTGGCCGTCGAGGCAGACGGGCCGGTCGTCGAGCTCGCGGTCGGCAACGGTCGCGTGGCGGTCCCGGTCGCGGAGGCGATCGGCAAGCCGGTGCTCGGGATCGACATCTCCCCCGCGATGCTCGCGCAGGCACGCGCGAAAGCGGACGCCGCCGGGGTCGAGCTGGAGCTCCGTGAGGGCGACATGCGCGAGCTGGAGCTGGACGCGCCGGCGGCCCTGATCTACTGCCCGGCGCGCGGCCTGATGCACCTGCCGACGTGGGCCGAACGGCGAGATGTGTTCGAGCGCGTCGCCGCCTCGCTGCAACCCGGCGGCCGCTTTGCCTGGAACGCGTTCGTCTTCAACCCGCAAATCGCGGTGGAGCTCGACGGTGAGTGGCACGACACGCCGGTGCGGCATCGAGTCGACTACACGCCGACGGACAGCCGGATCGACCTGACGCTCCCGAGTGGCGACAGCATCCCGCTCTGGTGGTCGACCCGCGCCGAGTGGGAAGGGCTGCTCGACGTCGCCGGGCTCGAGACGGAAGCGCTCTACGGCTGGTTCGACCGGCGCCCGTTCGACGAGGAGAGCCAGGAGTTCGTCTGGGTCGCCCGGCGCCCGGCTTGAGCCTCTACGACTCGATCGCCGAGCTCTACGACCCGTGGAGCGTCAGCGTCACCGAGGACGTCGGCTTCTATGTCGACGAGGCGGAGCGCGCCGGCTCCCCCATCGTCGAGCTGGCCGTGGGTACGGGCCGGATCGCGGTGCCGACCGCCGCCGCCGGCGTGCGGGTGATCGGGATCGACTCGTCGCCGGGAATGCTGGAGGTCTGCCGCCGGCGCGCCGCGGAGGCAGGCGTGGCCGACTTGCTCGACCTGCGGCTCGGCGAGCTGGAGGCGCCGCCGGTGGAGGAGCGGGTCGCGCTCGTCACCTGTCCGTTCCGCTCGTTCCTGCACCTGCTCGACGACGAATCCCGGCTGCGTGCTCTGACCGCCGCGCGGGAGCTACTGCTGCCGGGCGGGCGGCTGGTGTTCGACGTCTTCGCGCCGAGCGCCGGCGACATTGCCGACACGCACGGCCGCTGGCTCGAGCGCGAGCCGGGGATCTTCGAGCGAGCCGACTGGGACTCGCACAAGCGGACGCTGACGCTCTCGGTGCGCGGGGAGCGCGGCGAGACGAGCTTCGTGCTCGCCTGGCTCTCGAACGACGAATGGTGGGCGCTGCTGGAGCGCGCCGGCTTCCAGGTGGTCGGTTGCTATGGCTGGTTCGACCGCCGGCCGTACGCCGGAGGCGAGGACACCGTCTGGGTCGCGCGCAGGCCGCGCTAGAGCAGCTCGACCGGGTCGCCGACCGCGACCTCGCCCGACTCGACCACCCGCGCCAGCATCCCACGCTTGCCCTGCAGCTCGGCGCGCAGGCCCTGGCGAAGCGCGTCCATCCGTCGGCACGGGTCGCAGACCATCGTGATCTCGAACACCGCCTCGTCGCCGACGCGCACGCGCTGGCCGATCGGCCACCGCTCGACGTCGGTGCCCTCGACCGTCAGGTTCTCGCGGATTGCCCCAGGCTCGACGCCGACCGACTGGAGGTGCTCGATCGAGACGAACAGCACCTCCCTCTTGGGCGGGTTCGCGTGGGCGCAGCCCTCGAGGCCCTCGCCCGCGACCGCGCGGCGGCGTTCGTGCCGGTCGGCGCGGGCGGTATTGCGCCCGGGTGAGGTGAACACGCCGACGATCGTGGCCATCGCGGCCATCCTAGCCATGCGCCCTGTGCCGGTCGTACAGCGCGATCGTCCCCGCCATCGCCACGTTCAGGGAGTCGACCGGGCCCGCGAGCGGGATGGTCGCGCTCGCCGCGCAGGCGGCCACCACCTCGTCGGGCAGGCCCTCGCGCTCCGACCCGAGAACGAAGCGCGAGAGCCCGCGATCGAGCTCGGCGAGCGGCGGCGCGCCGTGCGCCACGAGCGCTACCGCCCCCTCGGCCGAGAAGTCGGCCTGCGGCACGCGGAAGATCGAGCCCGTCGAGGCGCGCAGCGCCTTGGGCCCGAACGGGTCGGCGCAGCCCGGCGAGAGCGCGAGAAACGCGCCGAAGGCGTCGCAGGCCCGCGCGAGCGTCCCGACGTTGCCCGGGTCGCCGACGCGCCAGAGCTCGAGACCGAGCTCCGGCAGCTCCTTCTGCGGCCGCGCCGTGTGGAAGACGCCGATCACCCGCGGCGCGTGCCCAAGCGTCGAGACCTCCGCGAGCAGCTGCGAGGCGACCGGCTCGGCGCGCAGCGAAAGCTCGGTCGGCCTCGCCGCGTCGACGAGCGCGAAGTCGAGCTGCCACCCGCCCTCGAGCGCCGCAGCAACCAGGTCCTCGCCCTCGGCCGCGAAGAGGCCGAGCTTGTCTCGCTGCCGACGCGTGGCCAGCTTGCGGAGAAGCTTCAGCTTCGGGTTGTCGCGGGAGCTGATCACGAACGCCAGCGGATCCAGTTGCCGTGGAAGTCGCAGCGAAGCAGCATGCGCCGCTTCCCGCCGGGCCAAAGGCCGACCTCGAGCTCGTAGCTGTCGGTGCGGTCCTCCTCGAGCTCCTCGACGGCGCGCGTCGAGACCCAGCCCAGCGGCCCGTCCCGACCAGCGCGCTCGAGCAGCTCGCGGAGCTCGGCGCGCCGCTCGCGGCCGATGTAGCCGGTCGAGGCGATCTGGAAGACGATCGTCAGCGCCCCTTCGTCGCGCTCGGCCAGCACCGCCGGGAGCAGCTCGACGTAGTCGCCGCGGACGAGCGTCGGCGGCTCGCGCCGCAGGATCGCGATCGCCGACTTCAGCCGCTGCGCCCGCTCGACGCGGCCGGGCCAGATGAACGCGTGCAGCAGCCTCGCGCCGTGCTCGGTCGTCACGTCGACCGGGTTCAGGTCGATCCCCAAGCGCCCGCCCACCTCGGGGCGCCGCGTCAGCACCTCGCGTGGCACAGGCGCGTACTCGACCCCCTGAAGCAAGAGCTCCGACGAGCCCCAGCGCCCGGCGCGGTAGGCGTACGCGTAGCGGTCCCAGAGCAGGTTCAGGCCCGCCGACGGTCCGAGCTCGACGAAGTCCAGCCGTACCGCTCCGTGCTCCTGCGCCACTGTCAGGAACGCGGGCAAAAGCGCGAAGCAGCGCTGCACCTCGTTCGTCTGCACCGCCTGCTCTCGGACGAAGCGGGCAAGGAACTCCTGCCGCGCCTCGAGCGCCGACCGGAAGTCGCTCCATTCGCCCGAGAGCGCATACGGCTCCATCCCGGCAAGCTCGAGGTAGTGGACGCCGCCGAAGAGCCGCAGCGGCACGTCCCAGGTCAGCTCGTCGACGAGCCTGTCGACCAACGGCTCGCTCGCGCAGCGGCGCGCCAGGCGCGCGTAGACGGGCGAGCCCTGCGCCTCGAAGTGCGCCGCCTGCCGGCGGAAGATCCCCGCGCGGTCGCCCGGGGAGCTCAGGCCTCGAGCGCGGCCTTGGCCTGCGCCGCGATCTGGCCGAAGGCGTCCGGGTCGCTCACGGCGAGGTCGGCGAGGACCTTGCGGTCGAGCGGGATCTCGGCCTTGCGCAGGCCGGAGACGAACTGGTTGTACGAGAGCCCCTCGCGCCGCGCGGCCGCGTTGATGCGCATGATCCAGAGCCGGCGGAACGTCCGCTTCTTGTTCTTCCGGTCGCGGTAGGCGTAGACCAGCGAGTGGTCGACCTGCTCCTTGGCGCGCCGGTAGCTGGAGTGCTTGAGGCCCCAGTAGCCCTTCGCCTGCTCGAGGACCTTGCGGCGCTTCTTGCGCCCGTGGACGGAACGCTTGACTCGCGGCACGCCCTACCTCCCCAACAGTCGCTTGATCTCGCGCGTGTCCGACTCGGCGACCGGCTGGTCGCGGCGGAAGCCTCGCTTACGCTTCGGCGATTTCTTCTCGAGCAGGTGCGCCTTCGGCGCCTTCCGACGGAGGAGCTTGCCCGTCCCCGTCACCTTGAACCGCTTCTTCGTTGCGCTGTGTGTCTTCTGCTTTGGCATCGTCTTTGGCTACTCCGGCGTTCTTCGTCGGTCCCAGCAACATCACCATGTTGCGGCCGTCCTGGAGAGGCGGGGACTCTATCTGCCCGATCTCCTTCACGTCTTCCGCCAACCGCATCAACAGGTCACGCCCGCGCTCCGGATGGCTCTGCTCCCGGCCGCGAAACATGATCGTCACCTTGACCTTCGCGCGCTGGTTGAGGAAGCGCTCGACGTGCCCCTTCTTGGTGTTGTAGTCGTGGATCCCGATCTTGGGCCTGAGCTTGATCTCCTTGATGTTGACCGACACCTGGTGCTTCCGCGCGAGCTTGGCCTTCTGCTCCTGCTCGTAGCGGTACTTGCCGTAATCCATCACCTTCGCGACGGGCGGATCGGCCTGCGCGGCGACCTCGACGAGATCGAGGTTTTTGCCCCACGCGTACTCGCGCGCTTCGTTCGTGTCCTTGACGCCGATCTGAGAGCCGTCGTCGTCCACCAGGCGCACCTTCGGCGCGCGGATCATCTCGTTGATCCGCGCCTGCGGCACCGGCGCGCGATCGGGCTCCACGTTTCGGCGTGGCCTCAAAGGCGTGTCACCAAGCTCTCGTTTCCTCCTTCTCTACGACAAGACCGCTGCAAGCAGCGGCCCGAAATCCTCGTCCAGCGACTCGGTTGGACCTCCGAAGGCGCTCGGCCTGGGAGGTGAGGGCTCGGACCCTGCTTGCCAGGCTCAAAGCGTAGCAAGGTGCGAGCGAAGATCGTCCAGCGACCGGGTCGCCTGCTCCCCGCCCCGCTCGCGCACCGCGAGCGAGTCGTCCGACTCCTTGTCGCCGTAGACGATCGTGACGGGGATCTTCTCGACCTCGGCGTCGCGGATGCGCTTGCCAACCGTCTCGTCGCGCTCGTCCACCTCGACCCTGAACTCGTCGAGCTTGCCGGCCAGTTTGTGCGCGGCGGTTCGATGGCCCTCGCCGACCGGGAGGATGCGGATCTGCACCGGCGCGAGCCAGAACGGGAAGGCGCCGCCGTAGTGCTCGATCAGGATCCCGATGAAGCGCTCGAGCGAGCCGAAGAGCGCGCGATGGATCACGTAGGGCGTGTGCTCCTGGTTGTCCTCGCCCATGTAGGTGAGGCCGAAGCGCGCCGGCATCTGCGAGTCCAGCTGGATGGTGCCCATCTGCCAGGAGCGGCCGAGCACGTCGGTCATGTGCAGGTCGATCTTGGGCCCGTAGAACGCGCCGTCGCCTTCGTTCACCGTGTACGGGATCCCGCGCCGCTCGATCGCCGAGCGCAGCGCCGCCTCGGTGAAGTCCCACTCCTCGTCGGTGCCGAGCTTGTTCTCGGGCCGGGTGGAGAGCTCGAAGCGCGCCTCGAGGCCGAACAGCTCGTAGAGGTACGCCGCGAAGTCGAGCGCGGCGAAGATCTCGTCCTCGATGTGCTCGGGGGCCACGAACAGGTGGGCGTCGTCCTGCGTGACGTGCTGGACGCGCAGCAGGCCGTGGAGCGTGCCCGCGCGCTCGTTCCGGTGGAGCGTCGACGACTCGGCGTAGCGCAGCGGCAGGTCGCGGTAGCTCCGGAGCGCTGAGCCGAACAGCAGCATGTGCCCCGGGCAGTTCATCGGCTTCAGGCCCAGCGTCCGCTCGTCCCCGTACGGGACGAGGAACATGTCGTCCTGGAACTTCTCCCAGTGGCCCGAGGTCTTCCAGGTCTCGACGTCGTACATCAGGGGCGTCTTCACCTCGACGTAGCCGCGCCTGCCGTTCTCCCGCCGCCG
>JBIOZO010000204.1:0-11139 GCA_044871215.1 Gaiellaceae bacterium
GAGCCTGCTGTCGCGCGATGCGCCATCGCAGCTGCAGCGGCGAGGGCGCAAAGGAGCGCGAGTACGGCCACACGGGCCGCCCACGTGGTACGCATGGGGTCTCCTTTCGCGGGGGTCAGGCGGCCCCCCGGCCGTTATGTGATCCCTGCTGCTTACCGGTCAGGACGGTTCCCAAACTGGGAGGGAGCCGCGCGTCGGTTCAGCGGCTCAGCGGTCGCCGGCGACCCAGAAGCCGGCCGCGACCCCGGCGTACACCGCGACGAGGAAGAAGCCCTCCCAGCGCCGACCGCGGCCGTCGGAGACCGTCAGCGCCACCAGCGCGGCGGCGCCGCCCATGGCCGCGAGCTCGACCGGGCGGAACGAGAGCGGCAGGGCCGGGCGCACGAGCCAGGAGAGAAGCGCCACCGCCGGGGTGACGAGCAGCGCGACCTGAGCGCTCGACGAGACGGCGATCTCCGTCGCCAGCCGCAGCTTCCCGCGCGAGGCGATCACGACCGCGCCGCCGTGCTCGGCCGCGTTGCCGACGATTGCGACGATCACCGCGGCGATGAAGAACTCCGAGATCCCCGCCGCGTGCGCGAAGGCATCGAGCGAGTGGACGAGCGTCTCGCTGATCAGCGCCGTCACCAGCGTCGCCGCGCCGAGCGCTACCAGTGACACCGGGAGCGTCCAGCCGCCCTCGGCCGCCTCGTCGCCGCTCTCCTCGTGGAGCCGCTTGTGCCGGCGGAGCGATCGCCGCGTGACGACCGCGTAGAGCACGAGCAGCACGATCGCGACCGGGATCGTCAGCACGGTCAGGGTGTGACGCTCCGGGTCGCCGGTCCAGCTCGGCACCGACGGGACGAGGAAGAGCGCCGTCGCCACGAGCACGAGGCCGAGTTGCAGCAGCAGCGAGAAGCGGTCGAGCGGCCTCCCATGGCCGCCCTGGCCGCCGAAGATCAGGGCGACCCCGAGCACGAGCAGGATGTTCGAGACCACGCTCCCGACGAGCGAGCCGCGCACCACGTTGGGCAGGTTCGCGTTGATGGCGAACAGCGCGATGATCAACTCCGGGGCGTTGCCGAAGCTCGCGTTCAGGAAGCCGCCGATTCCCGGCCCGGTGTGCTCGCCCGCGTGCTCGGTGGCCTCGCCGATCAGCCAGGCCAGCGGGATCAGCGCCGCCGCCGCGGCCACGAACAGCGTCGTGTCGCCGGCGTGGAACACGAACCGTAGGAGGAGCGTGATCGGGGCCAGCACGAGCGATGCCCAGAGGAGCTTGCGGCCCACAGGGCTAGCCTAGTTGCGTGCCTGGCTTTCCCGACGTGTCGACCGGTCGTTTCCGACGGAGCGCGTGCAGAGCCCACGCTCCTGAGATCGGCATCGCAAGCGACGCCTAGGCGCCGATGCTGGAGGCGGTTCTCTTCGACTGGGGCGACACGCTGATGGAGTTCGCCTATTCGCCGGAGCTGGTGGCCGCGGGGCACCGCGCCGGGCTCGCGGCGATCGGCGAGGACGACCGGCCGGAGCTGACCGAGCACTTCCGCGAGGAGTACGAGCCGCTCTTCTGGGCGCCGGGGACGATCGACGAGATCGAGTACCCGCAGCTCGTCCGGCGGCTGCTCGGCGATTTCGGGATCGAGGCCGACGACGAGCGGCTCGACCGCTTTCTCGAGGCCGAGCACCGTGCGTGGGACCCCGCCCGCGTGCTCGGCGCGCACACACACCCGTTGCTGGAGGCGCTGCGTGGCCTCGGGCTCAAGCTCGGCCTCGTCTCGAACGCGTTCGACCCCGGCTGGCTACTGCACCGCGACCTCGAGCAGATGGGCCTCGACGAGCGGCTCGACTTCAGCGTCTTCTCGTCGGAGGTCGGCGTGCGCAAGCCGCATCCGGCGATCTTCGAGCGCGCGCTGACGGCGCTGGAGGTCGAGCCGGAGAACGCCCTCTTCGTCGGCGACCGCCTCTTCGAGGACGTCCGCGGCGCGGCCGAGCTCGGGATGACAACGGTGCAGGCGCTCTGGTACCGGGCCGACGAGCATCCGGACGGCGCCGAGCCCGACCACCAGGCCTTCACGCAGCTCGACGTGCTCAACGTCGCGCGCCGGCTCGCTCGCGACTAGCCCGGAACCCACGTGTTGTCAAGTCTTGCGGTAGGTGGTGTCCAGCACACACAATCCGGTCATGGAGACACGCGAGCAGGCGGCCGCCCAGCCGACCGAGCTTCCGCTCCGCCCTCAGGACGAGGTCGAATGCCGCCGCTGCGACGTCCACTGCGACAAGGTCGTCTACCCCGGCGCCTGCGTCGAGCGCGGCTGCTCGTTCAGCTACTCGTACGAGGAGTTCGGGCACACCTACATGGGCTGCCTGATGAAGGTCTTCGCCGTCGAGATCGACTTCGACCTGCTGCGGGCCGCCGAGTCACGCGGCGGCTTCGGCGCGGTGCGGGCGACGGCACCCGCGCTGCCGATGTGCCGGGTCGAGGTCGAGGGGTGCTACGAGAGCCGGGCCGACGCGCTCGGCTGCCTCAACCCCGAGTTCCACGAGCTGCCGGTCGGGCAGCCTTCGTTCCGGGTTTTCGCGCGGCTCGCTTCTTCGTAGCCTTCGAATGAAGCGCTCGTAGCTTCGCCATCTGCTCCGCGTCCGGGCCGTGGCCGTTGGTGCCCGGGACCTCGAGCAGCGCAGGGAGCCCCTGGAGCTTCGGGTGGCCGAGGAAGACCGTCAGCCCTTCGCCCATCAGGCCGTCGCCGATGTTGTCGTGGCGGTCGCGGTTCGAGCCGAGCGGCGTCTTCGAGTCGTTCACGTGCAGGCAGCGCAGCCTGTCGAGGCCGATGTCGCCGTCGAGCTGCTTCAGCACGCGGTCGAGCTCGGCCCTGTCGGTGACGTCGTAGCCCGAGGCGAACAGGTGACACGAGTCGAGGCAGACGCCGAGACGCTCATGGTTGTCCATCGCGTCGTACAGCGCGGCCAGCTCCTCGAGGGAGCGGCCGATCGTGCCGCCGGTCCCGGCCGAGTTCTCCATGCAGAGCCAGGTCGTGTCGCTGCAGCGGTCGAGCGCCACGTTCAGCGCGGGCACGACGCGCTCGAGCCCGGCCTCGAAGCCGGAGCCGAGATGCGAGCCGACGTGGAAGACGACCGACTCGGCGCCGATCGCGCACGCCGTGTCGACCGTCGAGCAGAGCGTCTGCACGCTCTTCTCGTAGAAGTCGTCCTTCGGGCTCGCGAGGTTCAACAGGTAGAGCGCGTGGATCGAGACGGCGCCCATCCCGAGCTCCTCGCGCCGTGCCCGGAACGCCTTGAGGTCCGCGGGATCGTGGTCGGGGAAGCGCCAGGTGCGGGGGCTCTGGGCGAACAGCTGCACCGAGTCCATCCCGAACGAGTGCGCGTTCTCGAGCGCCTTCTTGATCCCGCCCGAGCAGTGGCCGCCGAGGAGCATGCGAGCGACGCTAGCGAAGCCACGCCTCGAGGCGGCTGCGCTCTTCCTCGAGCTCGCGCCTGGCCGCGCGCGGGAGCGGTGCGAAGGGCTCCGTGACAACGCGGCCCTTCTCGACGCGCCAGACACCGGCGACGTACCCGTCGACGGTGAAGGTCGGCTGCACGTCCGCGTTCTTCCGCACGACGGCCTTGAGGTACTCCTGCGGGAGGATCCGCTCGCGGTCGATCAGCACGTTGTCGAACTTCGGCAGGAAACGGACGGGCGCGTGCGTCTCGGCGGAGGGAAGCGGCGCCCGCGGCAGGTCGAGCAGCGTTCGGCCGCGGTCGTCGCGCAGCGTGCGCAGTCCGTCCAGCAGGTGCGCGAACCGGCGTGTGTAGAGCCCGGACCAGCGGGTGATCTCGGCGCGCGTCGCAGGTCCGAAGGCGGCCAGGTAGCGGCGGACGAGCTCGGCCCGAGCCTCCTCGGCGTCCACCTCCTCGCTCGCGAGCGCGACGAACTTCGGGTTGTGGATCGGCGCCCGCCAGCGGCTCGACTCCGGCGCGTGGGCGAGTCGCGCCTGGATGCGCACGGCGTACCAGATCCCGTTCGTGCCGTCGTTTTCGACGCCGTGCTCGCGCTCGAGCCAGTCCATCAGCTCCTCGCGGGTCCGCGGCACCGAGCAGAACTCCTGCACCGGGCCGGCCACGCGGGTGGCGATCTCGGCCATCTCCGGGGTCACCCAGCCTGGGAGCTCGCCCGAAAGCGCGGCGCCGAAGCGAACGAAGTCGGCGGCGGAGGCGGTGTGGACGGTGCCCCGCATGAGCAGTCCGCGCGCAGCCTTGTCGCCGACCAGAGCGCGGTCGAGCGCGGCGGGCCGAAAGCCCTCGAGCCGGGTCCAGAGGCCGACGTAGGCGGTCGAGGCCAGCTGCGACTGCAGCCCGGCCACGCGCTCGAGCGCCGCCACCGCCGGGAGCCGCGCGCGCTTGAGGAGGAGCTGCCGCGCGAGGGTCGCCCGGTTCAGCTCGCGCTGGCTCAGGACCCGCTCGGCCACGCCAGTACGCTAACCCCATGAGCGTCCGCGTCCGCATGGCGCCGAGCCCGACCGGCCTGCTGCACATCGGCAACGTCCGCACCGCGCTGTTCAACTGGCTCTTCGCACGTCGCGAGGGCGGGGAGTTCCACCTGCGGATCGAGAACACGGACACGAGCCGGGAGGTCGCGGAGGCGGTCGAGCAGATCCAGGAGTCGCTGCGCTGGCTCGGGCTCGACTGGGACGGCGAGGTCACGTTCCAGCTCGATCGCATGGACGACTGCCGGCGCCTGGCCGAGCAGCTCGTCGCGGACGGGAAGGCTTACGAGGACGAGGGCGCAATCCGCTTCCGCATGCCGGACGACGGCGCGACCGGCTGGGACGACGTCGTGCGCGGCCGGATCGAGATCCCGAACGAGACGATCGAGGACCTCGTGCTCGTCCGGTCGGACGGGCGGCCGACGTACAACTTCGCGTCGCCGATGGAGGACGTCTGGGACGGCATCACACACGTGATTCGCGGCGAGGACCACATCTCGAACACGCCGAAGCAGATCAACATCATCCGCGCGGTCGGCGCCGACGTCCCGGTGTACGCCCACGTGCCGAACGTGAACGGCACCGACAACAAGAAGCTCTCGAAGCGCCATGGCGCGGTGACCGTGAAGGAGTTCCGCGATGACGGCTACATTCCGCCGGCGCTGATGAACTTCCTCGCGCTCCTCGGCTGGGCGCCGGACGGCGAGACGACGATCATGTCGCCCGACGAGCTCGTGGCGCGCTTCGACCTCGCGCGCGTGCAGCCGAGCCCGGCGGCCTTCGACTACCAGAAGCTGGACTGGATGAACGGCGTCTACCTGCGCGCGCTGCCGCCGGAGGAGTACGCGCACGCGCTGGTTCTCTACCTCGGCGAGCAGGGCTACGACTGGGACGCCGAGCTGGTCGCAAAGGCGGCGCCGCTCGTGCAGGAGAAGATCGCGAGGCTGGGCGAGTTTCCCGCCTTCGCCGGATTCCTGTTCGCGCGGCCCGAGCCGAGTGCAACCGACGGGGCGGTGCTGCCGGCGGCAGCCGAGGCGCTGGAAGGAGTGGAGCCCTTCGAGGCCCAGCGGATCGAGGCGGCCCTACGGGAGCTGGCCGAGCGCCTGGGGCTCAAGCCCCGCGACGCGTTTCAGCCGATTCGCCTGGCGGTAACCGGGTCGAAGGTCTCACCTGGCCTTTTCGAGAGCCTCGAGCTGCTGGGGCGTGAGGAGTCGCTTGCGCGGCTCGGCAGCCGGCGCGGCGGCGCGAGCGGGTCGAGCGCCCGCTGAAAGATCAGCCAGGCCCGCCGACGGAACATCGGCGTCGGACGTGGGAAGCGTTCCGCTGCTCTTACCATTTCTGAGTGATAAAACGGGCCAAGGGGGTAAACGGTTACGCGTGAGCGGAGCCTCCGGGCCAGGTGGGATGCCGACGATCCTGATCGTCGACGACGACGCGTCGCTCCGCTTGCTGTGCCGGGTGAATCTCGAGCTCGACGGGTACAACGTGCTCGAGGCTCCGAGCGTTGCGGCTGCCGAGGACGCACTGGAGGACGACACCGTCGATCTCTTCCTCCTCGACGTGCACATCGGCGCCGACGACGGTCTCGCGCTGATGCGCTCGCTGCGCGACCGGAAGCACCTCGCGCCCGTCGTGCTCTTCACGGGCAGCGCCCAGCTCGACGCGGCGACTGTTCGCGAGGCGGACGGCGTCGTCCCGAAGCCGTTTCAGCTCGAGCAGCTTCTCGACGTCGTGCGCGAGCTGGCGCCTCCCAGGTAGATTCCGCCACCGATGAGCGTGACCCCCGCCGTCCTGCGCCCGGCCGACTACGAGTCGAGTCTGCAGCGCTACCTCGCCGAGCGTGCCGAGGAAGGCCGCGCGGTCCGTGTCGGCGAAAAGGAGGTCTCCGAGCGCGCCGAGATCGTCGCCCGCTACGCCGAGCTCTTCACGCGCGAGCAGCTCGCCGCCTTGCGCGAGGCCGAATCCGAGGCTCCCGAGGGCGACGAGCGCGAGCGGCTCTACCGCCTGCGCAAGACCTGCGAGGCGGGGCTGATCTCGGCCGAGCTGGCCGAGCGCGAGGACACGCTCGAGAACGCCGTCCTGGCCGCGCGGGTCGAGTTCAAGGGCGAGCAGCTGCCGCTGCGAACGGCCCAGGCGCAGCTCGCGGTACTGACCGGCTACGAGGATCGCGACGAGCTCGGCCGTCTGGCCAACGAGGTCTCGGCGACGTTCAACGACGAGCGCCTCGACGTGCTCCGCGCGGGCGAGAAGCTCGAGGCCGACGTCAGCGGGATCGCCGACGCCGTCGAGCGGAACGAGGAGGAGAAGGGCATCTCGATCCGCGAGCTCGAGCGTGCGCTCGCCTCCGCGAGCGAGGCCGTCACCGAGGTCTACAACGGCCTGAAGGACCGCTGGCTCGACCGGCTGCTCGGCCCGGAGCACGAGGAGGTGCCGAGCTCGTCGCACGTCGCCTACCTGCGCCGCCTCTCGCCGCTCGAGGCGATCTACACCAAGGAGCAGGCCGTCCCGACCTGCATGGACACGCTCTCGCGGCTCGGCTTCGACCTCGAGAACGAGCCGAACATCAAGCTCGACCTCGACGATCGGCCTCAGAAGTCGCCGCGGGCCTGTGTGATCCCGGCCGACCCGCCGCAGGTCGTGCACCTCATCACGCGCGCGCAGGGCGGGCTGCACGACTACCAGGCGTTTTTGCACGAGGCCGGCCACGCGCTGCACTACGCCGGCTGCGATCCCTCGCTGCCGTACACGTTCCGCAACATCTCCCGCGACCACGGGCTGACCGAGATCTACTCGTACATCGTCGAGGCGATCTCGCGCCAGCCGGGCTGGCACGCGCGCTACTTCGGCCTGTCGGACGAGGAGGCGGCGCAGAACGCGGAGGCGACCGTCTTCATGGAGGCGCTGCTCTTCCGGCGCTACGCGGCGAAGCTGGCTTTCGAGCTCGAGTTCTGGGGCCGCTTCGCCGAGGACGGTGGCACTGACGCCGGTTACGCCGAGCGCCTCACGGCCGCGACCGGGATGGAGTACCGGCGCGAGGGCTACCTGGCCGACATGGACGCGGGTTTCTACTCGGCCGACTACCTGCGCGCCTGGATTCGCGCCGCGCAGCTGCGCACCTACCTCGAACGCGAGGTCGGCGAGGAGTGGTGGGCGAGCAAGGAGACCGGCGCCCACCTGCGCGAGCTCTTCCGCGAGGGCACGAAGCCCTCGAGCGAGGAGATCGCCGGCCGGATCGGCTTCGAGCCGCTCGACACCGGCCCTCTGCGGGCCGAGCTCGGCGCGTAGCCACCGTTGACCGCTCGCGCGGGCGGTCGTACGATCGGCGGGCCAATGGGGAGGCGTGGGGTAGGGATCGTGGTTGTCGCGCTGGCGCTCGCCGCCCTCGCCGGCCTGCTCGCACGCGCAACGGCGCGGAGCGGCGGTGCGTTGGCTGCGGGGCGCGCCGGCTCGCAAGAGGCTCAGGACGACGGCCAGCTGACGGCGCAGCGCGTCGACGCGTTCGTCCAGGCGGTGTCACGCGGCTTCGGCGCCCCCGCCAAGCAGACGACGCAACCGGCGAGCGGCTGGCTCGGCTCCCGCCTGCTCAGCGCCAACACGGACGACTGGGAGCCAGCGGTCGCCACCGACCCGAAGGCGCCTTGGGTCTACCTCTTGACGACGCGCTACGGCGTCGTCCCGCCCGGTTGCACGAGCCACTGCCCCTCGCCGTTCATCGCGCTGACCACGTCGTCGGACGGCGGTTCGACCTTCGGGCCCCAGGTGCCGCTCTGCCTCTGCCTCGGCGTGAAGGCGCAGTACGACCCCGTGATCGAGGTCGTCCCCAACACCGGCGACGTCTACGCGGCGCTGCTGAACGGCGACCGGCACAACGGTTTCTCGACCTCGTTCACGAAGTCGACCGATCACGGCCGGACGTGGTCGGCGCCGGTGCACGTCTACGGCAACGTCTCGTGGACGGACAAGCCGGAGATCACGACGAGCGCCTCGGGCAAGGACGTCTACATCTCCTGGAACGGGCCGCAGGGCGGTGACCTCTACGTCGGCCAGTCGCACGACTACGGCGAGACCTGGACACAGCAGCAGCTGAGCGACTCAAAGCGCTACTACTACGCCTACGACGGACGCGTGCTCGGCGACGGCACCGTCGTCTTCTCCGAGAGCAGCCTCGAGTACTCGGGCTCGACCAGCGTTCAGGGCGAGGTCTGGCACCATGCCGTCATCTCTCGCGACCGCGGCGCGACCTGGGAGAACCGCGTGGTGGCGAAGGTCCCCGTCGGCGAGAACTGCGTCGCCGACGGCTGCAATCCGGACTTCTACATCGGGCAGACCTCGGTCGCCTCGGACGCGCCGGGCCACCTCGTCTTCGCCTACGAGGGGCCGACGACCGACCTCGGGCCGCAGCGGGTCTATGTCGCCACCTCCGCGGACTCGGGCCGCACATGGAGCGCAGGAACGCCGCTCTCGGTCGCCGGCGAGGATGCGACGGGCCCGCGGCTCGCCGCGTACGGCGGGACGCTGCGGCTCTGGTACATGCAGACCTCCGGCGGCGACGACCCGGACGCGTGGAACGTCTGGTACCGCAGCTCGGCCGACCGCGGAGCGACCTGGTCGGCGCCGGTGAAGATCTCCGACGCGCCGGCAGGAGCCACGGGCTACGTCGGCGCGAACGGCTTCGCCGAGGTCTACGGCGACTACGGGGAGATCGCCGTCACGAGTGCAGGGAAGACGTTTGCCACCTGGGGCGAGGGCTTCAGCTACACCGGTCCAGGCGGCACGTGGTTCAACGTGCAGCGCTGAGAAGGAACGAGAGGCGCATACGGGATTCGAACCCGTGTCGCCGGAGGACCGGCTTCCTGAGCCTCTCCGCCGCAAGCTGGGCGAGCTTAGGCTCCAAAGCGATGTGAGGACGCGGCGTGAGCGCGGGTGAAGCGCTCAACGCAAAGGCGCAAGACTACGAAGTTCTCGCCGCGTCGGAGGTCGAGCGGGCCCCGCTCGGTCAGGCGGAAGAGCACCTAATCGCGGCCACGGCGTTTGCGGCCGTGGCGATCGCGCTCCGCGAGGTTGCGAACGCACTGGACGAGGCGGCGTGAGCCGGTATTACAAGCGTCGATCGAGGGCCGCGCTGGGGCGGTGGGTGGTCGGTGGCGTCTCGGTGGAAGCGGCCGTCGGCTGGCGGTAGACGGCTCGCGCTCGAGCGGAAGTTCGGCGCGAATGTCACCCACTACGGCGGGCCTGTCTCGCTGCTTACGCTGACCCCGCCCGGCCAGGACGTTCTTACCTGGGGGGACGAGGAGCGGTTGCTCTCTGGCTCGGTTGGCGAGGGCAACGCGGAATACTCGCGGCTGGTCGAGTATCCGCGACGCGAGGTCTGGAACTGGTCTGCTCAGGCACGTGCGTCGCGGCTGTTCGAAGCCGCGCAACGTGCTGCTGATCGGTACATAGGTCGCCAGTGGGGTGGCGCGCTGCCCCGTCAGATCGGAAACGTTCGCTCCGAGCAGAAGCGCGGGGTCTGGCACTTCCACTGGCTGCTTCCGATGAAGACCGAAGTCGAGCGGGCCTGGTCACGCTGCATACGCCGCTACTTCGAGAAAGCGTGGAAGGAGGAGGTCGAGCGCTGGTCGCCGGACGAACGCTGGTCGATGGTCTGGGCCGAGTATCGCGGCGAGAAAGTGCCTCGGGGGTTCTACGGCTTTGGCTTCGTAGATCGAAAGCCGAGGCGGCACTCGGCGTCCAACCGTACTGCCGCCCGCTACATGGCAAGAAACGCCGCTGGCTATATGGCGCGCAACGTCGCCGGGAGGGGTCGCCACTACGTCTCTGCGCGCCTAGTGCGGGAGACCGGCGTCACGATGCGCGCGCTTCGAGCGTGCAACTGGCTCTACGTGCGGCGCAGACTGATCGCGGAGGGCGCGCTCGACGATTCGGAGATCCCCACGCACTGGACGCCCGAGTGGACTGCCCAGGTGCTCGCGGTGCAGGCGGTTGTCGATCCCCGCCGAGGCCCCTAGCACCCGGTCCCTGCGGCGACGGGTTCCGCCGATAGGCGGGAACCGGCGCCGCAGCCCGGCGCGAGGGATACGGCCGGGACGGACACGCGCTCACCGCGAACGCCTGGCGGGTCGCTCAGCCTGTCAGGCGTGAGGACGCTGGCGCAGTCGAGCCCTCAGCACACCGCTAGGCTCACCCGCGCCATCACCTCACCGTCGGGAGGACAAGCAGCTGCAGGCGATCCCTCTCGCTCTGGGTCAGGCGTCGAGCTGGGCTATGCCCTTGCCTTAAATCGAGTCAGTCGTCTTCTGTCACGCTGTCGGCGTCGCCTGACGAGGTCTTCGCCCACGGTTCGCCGTCCCGGGACTTCTCATCTTCGGCCGCGGAGTCCTCGCGAGGCTCTTCGGTCTCACTCATTTCACGAACCTCCCCTTCCGGAGCTTCTCCTACGCCTGAGTTCGTCGAGCTAGGAGTTCTTGCGTGCCGCCGCCTTGCCTCCCTTGCGGCCGGCCGCTTTCTTCTGAGCGGTGGTTCCTCCCTGGGAGGACGAAGAACGCGACGATCCGGAACCCGAGCTCTTACCGCCTCTGCTCGAGGAGTCCGACGAGTTCGCAATCCGGGCAGCCCGTTGCTTCGACATTCCCTTGTCTTTCAGTGCCTCGTACTGCTTCTCGTTCTTGACGTTCGATTGCTT
>JBIOZO010000205.1:0-3086 GCA_044871215.1 Gaiellaceae bacterium
TTCGGCCTCGTGATCGCCGCGGTCGCGGTGCACAGCCTCTTCTACAACGCGTTCTTCGAGGACCCGACCATCTGGGCCGCGATCGGCCTGGCGGCCTGCCTACCGCGCCGAGAAGACGAGGCCGCGCAAGCGCCGGAGCTCGACCGGGAGGTAGAACCCGAGCGGCAGCAGGATCAGCGGGTAGACGGCGCTGAGCAGGACGGCGCCGGCCAGCGGGACGTCCAGGCTCTTCCCGAGCACCGTTAGCCCGACGGCCGCGCCCGCGGCCAGCGCGATCCGCTTCCACTGGTACGGGACGGGGAAGACCTGCTGCGCCCGGATCGTCATCCCGAAGAACATGACCAGGTAGGCGACGAGCGTCGAGATTGCGGCGCCGATCATCCCGTAGGGCGGGATCAGGACGAAGTTGAGGCCGACGTTGACGACCGCCGCAGTGCCCGTGACGACCCAGTTGAACTGCGTCTGCTTGGCGCGGCCGATGCCGATCGACATCACGTTGAAGGCGATGAACGCCGTCCCGCCGAAGACCAGCAGCGGCACGACCTCCTCGGCCCGGTGGAACCGCGGCGTCGCGAGCAGGCGCACGAGCCACGGCGCCAGTAGCGAGAGCGCGAGCGAGAGCCAGCAGCAGAGGTAGAGCACGTAGGTGAGCACGTAGCCGTAGGTGCGCTTGGCCTCGTTGTCGTCCTTGATCGAGTAGGCGAACGCCGGCCACGCGGTCCGCAGGGCGATCAGCACGAGCAGGATCGCGGTCGAGATGCGGACGCCGACCGAGTAGACGCCTGTCTCCGCGAGCCCCTTCATGTGCACGAGGAAGAAGCGGTCGGAGAGGTCGATCACCCAGAGGGCGAGCCCCGACGGCACGAGCGGCAGGCCGAAGCGCTGCATCTGGCGGAAGAGGCCGCGGTCGAACTCGAGGCCGAGCTGGAAGCGGCGGTAGGCGAGGAGCACGAAGTACACGGCCAGCGTCCCGGTGAAGTTGCCGACGATCACGCCGATCGCGCCCTTGTGCCAGACGGCGACGAGCAGGATCGTCGAGACCACGGTGATGATCACGTTCGCGAGCGTGGCGGCGACGTACGAGACCGAGCGCTCCTCGACGCGGAAGAGCGAGGTCAGCTGCTCGTAGTTCATCTGCGCCCAGAGCAGGACGAGCGCGGCCCGCACCAGGTTCGCGCGCGAGTCCGTCGCGAAGAGGATGTGCGAGATCTGAGTCGCGAAGATCGAGCCCACGACGAGCCCGAGGGACGCCATGACCATCGTGAACCAGAAGGACGTCCGCACGACCGTCGTCCGGCCGGCGTCGTCCTCGGCGTCGAAGTAGAAGCGGAAGAACGCCATCGAGATCCCCATCCGCAGGACGATCACGAGCACGACCGTCAGCGAGATCAGCGTCTCGACCGCGCCGACGTCGGCCCGCGTCAGGTAGCGCGTGACGACCGGCAGCAGGAAGACGCCGATCAGCCGCGCGACGACGGCGCCCATGCCGTAGACGGCCGAATGCTTGGCGAGCCGCCAGAGCTGGTTCGCGATCACGCCGTCAGTTTGCTCGAAGAGGCCGTCGGTAGACTCCGCGATCGTGCCTCTGAGCGGGAAAAAGATCCTGATGACCGGCGGCGCCGGCTTCATCGGCACCGCGCTGGCGCGCCGGCTCGTGGCCGAGAACGAGATCGTGGTGCTCGACAACCTGCACCGCGACTCGCTCACCGGCACCGATCTGGCCGAGCACGAGCACCTGCGCTTCGTCCAGGGCGACGTGCTCGACCTGCCGCTGCTGCGCGAGCTGACCTCGCGCGCCACGCACGTGGTCCACCTCGCGGCGATCGCGGGTGTCGACTCGGTGCTGAAGAGCCCGGTGCGGACGATGCGCGTGAACCTGATCGGCACCTCGAACGTGCTCGAGGCTGCGCAGGAGGCGGGCTCGATCGAGCGGCTGATCGACTTCTCGACGAGCGAGGTCTTCGGCACGCACGCCTACAAGGTCGAGGAGACGCACGTCACCTCGCAGGGCTCGGTCGGCGAGGCGCGCTGGACGTACGCCGTCTCGAAGCTCGCCGGCGAGTACATGGCGCACTCGTACTTCGACGAGCACAAGCTCCCGGCCACCTCGATCCGGCCGTTCAACGTCTACGGCCCGGGCCAGGTCGGCAGCGGGGCGATCCACCACTTCACCGTGCGGGCGCTCGCGGGCGAGGAGCTGGTGATCCACGGCGACGGCTCGCAGATCCGCGCCTGGTGCTACGTCGACGACGTGGTCGAGGCGCTGCTCGCCATGCTCGAGCGCGACGAGGCGGTGGGGCAGGTCTTCAACGTGGGCAACCCGCGCTCGGTGGTTACCGTCTTCGACCTCGCCGCGCGGATCAAACGGCTGGCCGAGTCCGAGTCGGAGATCGTCTTCCGCCCGCTGCACTACACCGACGTCGAGATGCGGATCCCGAACGTCGACAAGGCGCTGAAGCTGCTCGAGTGGGAGCCGCGCGTCGACCTCGACGAGGGGCTGGCCCGCACGATCGCGTGGTACCGCGAGCGGCAGCCCGTGCAGAGTCTGACTCCTTCGCGGTGAAGCTCGTACTGGCCGCGGCGGTCGTGCTCCTCGCGACCGTCCCGGGCGCGGCGGCGGGACAGGCGCCGGCGCTGCAGATCTCGCTCAACCGGCCGGTCTTCAGCCCGAACGGCAACGGCGTCAACGACACGGTGACGATTCGGACGAACGCCACTCCGCTGACGTTGGTCGGGCTGCGTGTCTACGCCTGGGGAGGACGCCTGTCCGGCTGGAAGCGGATCCGGACCGGTGTCTCCACGACTTCGAAGGAGCTGACCTGGAACGGGACGAACGCCGCCGGCGCAACGCTCGGCGACGGCACCTACCAGGTAACCGTCTGTTACAAGGATCAGGGCCAGCCGCTTGAGCCGAGCGGGGTCGTGCGCCCTGGCCGGGCCGAGGCGAGCGTGCGCCGGCCGCCGTGGAGCACCTCCGGCTGCGCGCCCGCGCACCCGGTGCGGCTCGAGCGGCTCGCGGCCTTCGTCGACTCGACCGGGAGCTTCTACGCGGGCGACCACGTGCCCCTGATCGTCTCGGCCGATCG
>JBIOZO010000206.1:0-2091 GCA_044871215.1 Gaiellaceae bacterium
GGTGGGCGGCGAAGCCGCCGACGATCGCCCCGTAGAGGACGTGGCCGGCGAACGTCCAGATCACAGTCCGCCGGCCGTAGTTCTGCAGCATGAACCCCGGCGCCTCGAGCAGCGGCGTCTCCTCAGCGTCGCTCCAGGGCGTGCCCATCCGCGGGTGCACGGCCGGTAGCAGGACGGTGAGGAGGGCCCCGCCGGCCAGCGCGGCGTGGACGACGCCGAGCACGGCCCCGAACAACCAGCCGGCGTGGTCAACCGCGCGGAAGACGGCGTAGTAGGCGAGCGCGAAGAGCAGGCCGTTCGAAAAATGGACGGCATAGCCGATCACGCTGGCACGGCCGCGCCGGTCGGTGAAAACCGTGCCGAGCAGCAGCGGGATGTCCATGCGTGTCCAGCCCACCTCCTGCGCGATGCGCAGACCACTCGTGAGGAGGATTGTCCCGACGGCTCCGCCCGCCAGCGCACCCCAGAGCGTCATGCGGCCTGTTCCTTCCCTTCGGCCTCGGCGTCGGCGATCGACACGGCGGCGTTGATCAGCGCCAGGTGCGTCAGGCCCTGCGGGAAGTTGCCGAGGAAGTCACCGGTCTTCGGGTCGATCTCCTCCGAGTAGAGGTCGACGTCGTTCGCAAGGCCGAGCAGCTCCTCCATCAACGCGTTCGCGTCGTCGAGCCGGCCGACGCGCGCGTACGCGTCCACGAGCCAGAACGAGCAGGTCAGGAAGGCGCCCTCCTCGCCGGCGAGCCCGTCGGCCCCCTTGTAGCGGTAGACGTACGGGCCCTCCCGCAGCTCGCGCTCGACCGCGGCCACCGTCCCCTTGATCCTCGGACTGCGATCGCGGTCGTAGGCGAGCACGGCGAGCGTGAGCAGGCTCGCGTCGAGCTCGTGCATGTCGGGCGCGCGCACGTAGCTCTGGAGCTTCTCGTCCCAGCCGTTCTCCTCGACCCAGGCCCTGAGCTCGTCCGCCGCCTCGCGCCAGCGAGTGGCACGATCCGGGATCAGGTCCTTCTCGGCAAGGCTGCATGCCCGGTCGAGGGCGATCCAGCAGAGGCCCTTCGACTGCACGTAGTGCGTCTGCTCGTCCCGGACCTCCCAGATCCCGTTGTCGGTGTCGCGCCAGTGCTTCGCGACGAAGTCGGCGATGCGTGCGACCTCCTTGCCCGTGTCGCCGTCGAGCCGGCCGACGTGCGTGGCGTAGAGCCAGATCGCCTCGAGCACGGCGCCGTAGACGTCCAGCTGCACCTGGTCGCGGGCGCCGTTGCCGATCCGCACCGGCGCTGAGCCGCGATACCCGGCGAGGTGCGACAGCTCCTGCTCCTCGGTGTGGATCGACCCGTCGATCCGGTAGAGGATCTGCAGCTGCGGCTGGGTCAGGCGCGTGGCGTGCATCAGCCACCAGAAGAAGGCGTGCGCCTCCTCGTGGTGGCCGAGCCGGATCAGCGCGTCGAGCGTCCAGCTCGCGTCGCGCAGCCAGGTGAAGCGGTAGTCCCAGTTGCGCGCGCCGCCGATCCATTCCGGCAGCGAGGTCGTCGGCGCCGCCACGATCGCGCCCGACGGCGCGTACGTGAGCAGCTTGAGCGCCAGGGCGCTGCGCGTGACTGCCTCGGGCCACGCGCCCTCGTAGCGAAGCCGGCCCGCCCACTCCGGCCAGAAGCGCTTCGTCCGCTCGAGCCGCTCTTCCGAGTCGTCGCGCCCGGAGATCACCGCCGGTTCGCGGTCGGTGCCGGCGAGTGAGATCAGGGCGCTCTCGGCTGCCGCGAGCCTGAACTCACCGGTGACCGCGCCCTTCTGGAGCGTCCCCTCGCCGGCGTCGCACAGGGTGAGCGCGAGCGCACTCGGGCCAGCGTGCGCGAACCAGCGCCCGGCGCGCCGCTCGATCCTGGTGTTCGCCCGCCCGTAGTCGAAGCGCGGCTCGAATACCCAGCGCAGCGGGACGTTCCCCGCCAGCCCTTCGACCTTGCGCACGAGCTCTCGTAGCGGCGCGAGGCGACCGCTGTCGCTCAACGTCATCGCGTCCGTCACGCGCACGCGCCCCTCGCCGGTCGTGAACGTCGTTTCGAGGACGTTCGAGCGCTCCAGGTAGCGCCGCTCGGCATC